>CAZYWK010000003.1:81206-83996 GCA_964651825.1 uncultured Ilumatobacteraceae bacterium
CGGACGATTTGGGGCAGACACTCTGACCACGGGTCGGCCGATCGACTGCCACAAACTCCCGATCCGGCGTTTGTGGCAGACATCTTGACCACGGGTCGGCCGATCGACTGCCACAAATTGCAGCGGCACGTGTCGGCGGTCGCACTGGGATAGCGTCGTGGCGATGTTCGACGGCAAGTTCCGGACACCGGTCGACAAGGCCGTCAAACCGATCGGCAACCTGCTGCGCAAGACCGGTCTCACCCCCGACCACCTGACGGTGCTCGGGCTGCTCGTCGGCGTCGGCGCCGCGGTGGCGATCGGCATGGAGCACTTGCATCTCGGCCTGGTGCTGGTGATTCTCGCCGCCCTGCCGGATCTGTTCGACGGCGCGCTCGCCAAGGCCCAGGAGACCTCCAGCCAGCGGGGTGCGTTCTTCGATTCCACCGTCGACCGCATCACCGACTCCCTGCTGCTCGGCGGCATCGCCTGGTACCTGGCGAGCACCGAATCGGCGCACATGGCGATCCTGCCGTTTGCGGTGGCCGCGGTGTCGTCGCTGATCAGCTACCAGCGGGCCAAGGCCGAATCCCTCGGCATCGACGCCAAGGGCGGGCTGATGGAGCGGGCCGAGCGGATCATCGCCATCTGTGTCGGCCTCCTGTACGCGCCGCTGCTGATCCCGATCCTGTGGATCATGCTCGTGCTCACCTCGATCACCGCGATCCAGCGTTTCGTCAAGGTGTGGAAGCAGGCCGCCGTCGCCCCGGTCACCGCTGCCCGCATCGAGATGCGACGGTCACGTCGCTTGAGCCGCCGCGTCGCCCGCACCGAGCGTCGCCGCACCCGCGTGCCCCGCCGCCGTCCGTGACCCGCTTCACCGACCTGCTGACCACCGGTTCGTACCGCGCCGGGGCCCTCGCCGCGCAGGCGATGCCCGGTGTCGTGGCGGCCGGCATGGCGTCGCCGCTGGCGTTCGGTGCCAACGTGGCGAGCCCGCAGCGGCGGGCGATGATCGAACGCCACCTCCGCCGGGTCGACCCGTCGCTCGGCGGGATCCGCCTGCGCCGAGGGGTGCAGCAGGCGTTCGACTCCTATGCGCGCTACTGGCTCGAGAGCTTCCGGTTGCCGAATCTGTCGAAGCGCACGGTCGACGCCGGGTTCCGCACCGACGGCTACGACGAGCACATCGTCGGGGGGTTGGAGGCGGGCAACGGCGTGATCCTGGCCCTGCCACACCTCGGTGGCTGGGAGTGGGCGGGCCGGTGGATCGCCGACCGCGGGCATCCGATCACGGTGGTGGTGGAGAAGGTCGAGCCACCGGAGCTGTTCCAGTGGTTCGTCGACCTGCGCTCCGACCTCGGCATGACCGTGGTGCCGCTCGGCCCCGGCGCAGCGGCGACCCTCATGAAGGCGCTGAGCGACAACCACATCGTGTGCCTCGTGTGCGACCGCGACATCGCCGGCGGCGGACCGGAGGTCGAGTTCTTCGGCGAGCGCACGACGCTGCCCGGCGGCGCGGCGACGCTCGCCTTGCGGACCGGTGCTCCGCTCGTGCCGACCGCCGTGTACTTCACGAACCGGGTCGACGGCCACCACGCGTGGGTCAAGCCGCCCATCGTCGTCGAACGCCAGGAGAAGCGCCTCCGCGACGACGTGAACCGCCTCACCCAAGACCTCGCCACCGAGCTCGAGACCCTCATTCGGCGAGCGCCGTTCCAGTGGCACTTGTTCCAGCCCAACTGGCCGAGCGACCCGGGCTACGAGCACTGAGCTGGGGTGACGTGGCCAGATTTGGCCGTGAGCGCGCGAGCGGTCGCCCGAACGGCGCTCGTCGCTATGCGTCGGCAGCCGGCGAGTCGATGACGGACGACAGCTCGTCGCTCCGCAATTCCAAGAGCAGGAACGGGAGCGAGCCGATCGCACGGCGTGGTCACGATCGGGTCCGGCGTGAATCCCCCGAAAGCCGGAACCCACTACCACAGGAGTGTAGAAGAACCAGATTGACAGTGACCGCTGGCGACAAGTGACTACAATGTCGTCATGAGTGTGGTGTCGATCCGATTTTCGGACGAGCCGTTGCACGAACGGCTGCGGGAAACGGCGCGGCGTCAGCGCGTGGGGTTGTCGACACTGGCCGAGCGTCTCATCGACGAGGGCTTGCGCTCCGAGGCGCATCCGATGGTGGTCTTCCGGTCCGGTGCCGGCGGTCGGCGCCCGGTGCTCGTGGGTGGGCCAGAAGTCGCCGATGTGGTCGGTTCGATCGTGGGCGGCGACGTCCCGGTCGAAGCTCGCCGAGCCCGCGCCGCCGAGCTGCTCAACGTGCCCGAGTCATGGGTCGACGCCGCGCTCGCCTACTACGCCGACTTCACGGAGGAGATCGACGGGCAGCGGGCAGATCGAGCGCGTCAGGCCGAGGCGGCGGAGTCGGCGTGGCGGCGACAGCGGGCGCTGCTCGAACGTTGAGGCTGCTGCTCGACGAGATGCACGCGCCCGCGGTCGCCGAGGCGTTGCGCGCCGACGGCCTTGACGTGGTCGCGGTGGCGGCGACGCCGTCGTTGCGTGGCACGTCTGACGACGACCTCCTGGCCTACGCCGCCGAGCAACGGCTCGTCATCGTGACCGAGAACGTCGTGGACTTCGCAGCCATCGCGAGCAGGTGGACGATCGACGGGCGTTCGCACGCCGGGTTGATCTTCACGAGCCCGAAGCGCTTCAACCGAGCGACCGTGGCGTACCCCGGCAACCTTGTCGTCGCACTGCGTGAGCTCCTCCGCGACTCGCCTGACCTTCGGGCGTCGGGAGCTTGGT
>CAZYWK010000004.1:0-66697 GCA_964651825.1 uncultured Ilumatobacteraceae bacterium
GTAGGTGATGGTGGAGACGATGGGAATCGAACCCACGACCCCCTGCTTGCAAAGCAGGTGCTCTAGCCAACTGAGCTACGTCCCCGGAACGGGACCCCACGAGTGGGACGTTCACACGATAGCGGTGGCAGTCATCGGCGACGACGTGGGATCA
The DNA here is from genome assembly GCA_964651825.1 of uncultured Ilumatobacteraceae bacterium. Taxonomy (GTDB): domain Bacteria; phylum Actinomycetota; class Acidimicrobiia; order Acidimicrobiales; family Ilumatobacteraceae; genus Sva-07. The sequence goes on from CAZYWK010000004.1 coordinate 155, forward strand.
CGGCCGTCTCGACCCGACCCGAGCTGAAGGGCACGCGATTCCTAGGATCGTCCGATGCCACGGATCCAGTTCGGTACCTTCCTCGCTCCTCACCACCCATCCGGTGAGAACCCGACGCTGCTGTTCCAGCGTGACGTCGAGTTCGCAGCGCATCTCGACCGGCTCGGCTTCGACGAGTTCTGGTGCGGCGAGCACCACTCCTCCGGCTGGGAGATGATCGCATCGCCGGAGATGTTCCTCGCCGCGGCCGCGCAACGCACTCACCGCATCCGGCTCGGCACCGGCGTGGTCAGCCTCCCGTATCACCATCCGTTCAACGTCGCCCAGCGCATCGTCCAACTCGACCACATGTCCAACGGCCGGGCGATGTTCGGCTCCGGCCCCGGTGCGCTGCCGTCCGACGCTCGGACGCTCGGCATCGACCCGATGGTCCAGCGCGACCGGCAAGACGAGGCGCTCGGCGTCATCTTGAAGATGTTGCGCGGCGACGAGCGCTTCTCCCACAAGAGCGAATGGTTCGAGCTCAACGAGGTGAAGCTCCAGCTCCTGCCCGTGCAGGAGAACATGCCGATGGTGACCGCATCGTCGATCTCCCCGTCGGGAATGACGCTCGCCGGCAAGTACGGCATGGGCGTGCTGTCGATCGCCTCCAACTCGACCGAGGGCCTCCAGGCACTGCCCACGCAATGGGGCTTCGCCGAAGACGCCGCGGCGACGCACGGACAGACGGTCGATCGCGCCAACTGGCGCGTGATGATGGCGTTCCATCTCGCCGAGACACGCGAGCAGGCCCGCAACGAGGCCGTCGACGGCCTGCAGCGCTGGCACAACGAGTACAACGTGTGGACCCTGGGTCGCCCGAACGCCAAGGTCGTCGACGACAAGTGGAAGCTGCTCGACGCGACGACGGGTGACGGCGCGATCGGGGCGGGCGCCGCGGTCATCGGCACGCCCGACGATCTCGTCGCCGGGATCCGTCACCTCCAGGAGGTCACCGGCGGGTTCGGAGTCGTGCTGGGCTTCGCCCACGACTGGGCCAACCGTGAAGCGACGTTGCGGTCGTGGGATCTCGTCGCCCGGTACGTCATCCCGGAGATCAACAACATGACCGCCGGGCTGCGCGAGTCGCAGGCGTACCTCAACGCGAACCAGACGGAGTTGATGGCGGGAGCGTCGAAGGCCGTCGTCAGCAAGATCCTCGAGAACGAGAAGGCCGCCGCGGCGCTGGCCACCACGATGGAACAGGCCGCACAAGCCGCAGCTGATGACGAGAGCGAGAAGGTCTCGGAGTTCCGCCCAGGTGCCGGAGTGCCCACCAGCGAGTAACGGTCAGTCGTCCTTCAACGCGACCGCGTTCGGCGTGACGTTCATCTTCGGCTCGTACTCGGCCACTTCGACGACGCGCGCCTCACGCTCGAACTTGCTGCGCAACTGGGTCAGGCAGTTCGGGCATGGGCCGTAGAACTCTTCGATCGTCGGCGTCGAGCAGCGAGGACAGGTGAACTCCACCGGGCCGAACATAGTGCGGCCTACGATCATCGCCGATGACGACGTCCGATCCGCCCGAGGGTTCGCGTGTCGGCCAGGAGGCGGACGAGCCCAACGTCTCCGGTCGCCCACCCAACTACCTGGTCCGACGTGCCATCGTCGTCGGAGCTGGCGTCGTCCTCGTCGCGGCTGTCGCGGTCGGCATCGGTGCACTGCTCGATCGCGGTGGGGAATCGTCGCCGTCAGGCGAGGCGGTCGCGGAATGGAACAGTGCGGTGCTGCTCGACAGCCGCACGGGCCAGGTGGTGGTGACCGACACCGCCGGGGAGGAATCGGCGCGGTTCGGTTCCGGTGTACGTGCGCCGGCCGACGCCATCGCCGTGGGCCCGACGATGGTCGTCACGTCGGCCGACACCGCCGCCGTGGTCGATCTCGCCGGCGAATCGACGCAGGCGTACGACATCGTTCCACCGAACGCTGGTGTCGTGATGCCCGCCGGATCAGCCGCCACGATGATCGTCGGATCGAGTTCCGGCGACCGTGCCCTGCTCGTCCACGGTCCGACGGGCGAGGTGATCGACACCTCGGAGTTCTCGTCGATCGCCGGGGCGCAATACGACGTCGCCACGTCCATCGCCGTCCGATCCGGTCGTGATGTGCTCGTCACCGACGCTGGGAACTTCCAGTCGGTGTTGTTCTCGTTCGATCGCGACGAGCCGTCGTTCTTCCCCGGCCGCGCCCTGGCCGTCAGCGACGATCTGGTCGTCACCACCCAGAACGTCGGCAACGAGTCGAGCATCAGCGTGTTCGACCATGAGGGCGCGTCAATCAACGGGGCGCGCACTGCTGCGGTTCGGGGGGCGTTGATCACCCAGGATCGCATCGTGCTCGTCACCCTCGAGGGCGACCTGCTCGAACTCGACCCGTCCTCGGGCGACGTGTCGTCAGCCGGGACCACTGCGATCGCTCCGGTGCAGACCGCGGCGGTCACCACCGGCACCGACCGGCTTGTCGTGGTCGGCGAGGGCGGGACGTCACTGGTCGGCGACGACGGCACCGTCGTGGCGGAGTTCAACGGCGGAGTACCGATCATCACGGGCATCAACGAGTTCGCCACCCGGACCTCGACCTGTCTGGTCCTGGTCGATCCCGACGGTGGGCTCGTCATCGCTTCGCTCGGCGACGGCTCGATCGTTGCCGAGGCGTCACTGCCGGCAGGCGCCACCAACGCCGACGTATTGACGAGCGCCGACGGATGCACGGCCGCCGTGTCGAGCTCCGATGGCGCGCTGGTGATCGGCGAGTCCGACGTCACCACCCTCGACTCGCCCGGCGAGCTCCGATCCCTCTCGCCGGACGCCGCCGCTGTCGTCATCGCCGCCGACGGCCGACTCGAGCTCCACACCATCGCCGCGTCCGAGCCCGCCGGCAGCAGCGGAACCGACCCGGCAGCGGGCGGGCCGGAGGTTGAAGGCACCGACCTCGGCCCCGACTCGCGGACCGTGCTCTTCACGGAGCGTTGAGGTGGGCGAGCGGGCACCCGACGACGAGGTCGTGGAGATCGTCGACGGGAACACCGTGTGGCGCTTCGAGACCGAGTTCCTGACCTCGAACTGGACATGCCTGTACGGCGCCGGGTGCAAAGGGATCCTCGAGACCGAGGCGGCCGAACTGCGGCAAGGATGCTGCTCGCTCGGCGCCCACTTCGGCGACGGACCGGCCGGTGAGGCTGAATCGATGACCGTGTCGGCCTACGGCTCGATGGTCGATCCGTCCCGGTTCCAGTTCCACGACGTCGCCACGACGACCGAGGTCGACCCGGACACCGGGGCGCACTCCATCTGGGGCGACCTCGAGCGGACCCACACCCGGGTCGTCGACGGAGCGTGCATCTTCCTCAACCGGCCGGGCTTCGCCGGTGGTGAGGGATGCGCGCTCCATCTCGCCGCGCTGGACGCCGGCGACTCCCCGACCGAATGGAAGCCGTCGGTGTGCTGGCAGCTGCCCCTGCGCATCGACTGGCAGGAGATCGACGACGAGTCGGAATCGGCCACTGTCCGCCGGTGGAGCCGGGCCGACTGGGGTGAGCACGGTCGGAAGATGGCGTGGTGCTGTACCGAACGGAGTGAAGGTGCCGAGGCGTACTCCGGCGACGTGGCGGTCGTCGACTCACTTCGCGACGAGCTGATCGCCCTGGCCGGCGAACCGGTGTACGTCGAACTCCGCCGCCGCCTCCCCTCCTGACCGCCTGCGGTCAGTTCGAGCGGAGCATGCGGCCGGCGAGGACGCCGGTGTGCTCTCCTCCGGCCATGAACTCGAAGCCGTTGACGAAGGTGTGGTCGTATCCGGACGATCCCTGGATGTATCGCCCGGCACCGTTCGGGAAATCGTGCACGAACTCCGGTTGCGGCAGCCGGAGGTTCTCGAAGTCGATCACGTTGATGTCGGCGAAGTTGCCAGCGATGAGACGGCCCCGACGGTGAATGCCGAACAGGTCGGCCGTGTCGGAGGTCAATCGGCGGATCGCCTCCTCGATCGACCAACGTTGCCGCTCACGTATCCAGTACGTCAGGAAGAACGTCGGCTGGCTGGCGTCCATGATCTGGCTGACGTGCGCGCCGGCATCGGCGAGCCCGAGCGTCACCAGCGGGTCGTCCAGCATCGCCTCGACCGCGGAGAGGTCCTCGTTGAGGAACGGCATGCTGGCCACGAGGTGGCCGTCGGTCTCGAGAGCGAGCTCGATGAACGCCGCCGCCGGGCTGACGCCGCGCTCGATCGCTATGGCGGCGAGCGAATCGGTGGGATTGCAGTCGTAGCGAGCGTCGCCATCAGGGGGCAGGACGAAGATCTTCTCGAGATCGAGCGAGGTGCCATGGACGTCGGCGTCGTTGATCAGGGTCTGGCGGAACGACGCGTCGCGGAGCATCTGCAGCTTGCGACCGTTCACCGCCGCCCGCAGCTGCCTCCACGACGGCGACTTGTCGAACGGCGTGCGGGTCTCGAGCCCGAACAGGATCCCCACGCCACGCGCCGTCGTTTGCGGACGGAGGTTGGCGCCGGCGGCGTTCTCCTCGTGGACGAACCCGACCACCGCGGCGCTCAGACCAGGCCGCTTGTTCGATTGTGTCAGGCCGAAGCTGACCGGCCGCCCGCTCTGCCGGCTGATCTCGCCCATCAGGGCCACCTCGGACCGCGAGTTGTCGAAGCGCTCGTTGTCGCGTTCGCCGAGCCGCATCGCACCCTCGAAAATGCCCGCGCCGTGCCGGTTCAGGACCTCGGCGAACGCGAGCAGTTCGTCGGCGGTCGCGTGAGTGCCGGGGACCGGCCTGCCGTCGGGCACGCGATGGAGGAACGTCCGGCTCGTCGACACCCCGAGCGCACCCGCGCTCATCGCCTCGTCGACCAGTCGCGCCATCGCCACCACGTCGTCACCCGACGCGGGCGTCTCGTCCAGACCGCACTCGCCCATCACGTAGGTACGCAGCGCGCAATGGCCGACCAGCCCGCCGGTGTTCGGGCCCTTCGGCAACTGGTCGATCGAGTCGTAGTACTCGCCGTAGGTCTCCCAGTTCCATGGCAGCGCGTCGAGGATCGCGTCGCGTGGGATGTCCTCGACGCTCTCCATCATCTCGGCGAGCACCGCCCGATCGCCCGGCTTGCACGGCGCGAACGTGACCCCGCAGTTTCCCATCACCACACTCGTCACGCCGTGCCAGCAACTCGACGTCCCGATCGGGTCCCACGCGATCTGTGCGTCGAGGTGCGTGTGGATGTCGACGAACCCGGGGGTGACGATGCGGCCCTCGGCGTCGATCTCGCGTTTGCCGGTGGTCGTGACGCCACCTTCGTCGAGCGGAACGATCTCGCCGATCACGTCGCCCGTGATCGCGAGGTCGCCAGTGAACGCCGGTGCCCCGGAACCGTCCACGACGGTTCCGCCTCGGATCACGATGTCAGGTCTCATGGACTCCCGCTGAACGTTGCCTGGCCGATGACGGTCGCTTGTCTAGCGGCCCCACATGTCGGCCACGAAGTCAGACGCGTGACAGTTCTGTAACGCTCGGTCCACAGACCGCCTGACCTGGTGGTTCTCGTGATCATTCTGCGTACGCGGGTGCGCAGAATGATCACGAGAACGAGCTCAGGGGCTGGATCGAGGAGCACTCCGGCGCCGCGGACGCGTCAAGGCAGGCCGAGGACGCGGTCGAGAAAGGGGTTGCGGAACGTGCCGGCGGGATCGAGCCGGGCTCGCACGTCACGGAACGTCTGCCACTCCGGGTAGCGGTGGGCGAGCGTGTGCGACGTCTGGAAGTGCAACTTGCCCCAGTGCGGCCGACCGGCGTAGTCGTTCATGATCTGCTCGACGCCGTGGAAGTAGGCCTCGTACGGCGCTCCGACGTACTGATGGATCGCGATCCAGCCGGATTCACGACCGTTCGCGGTCGACAGGGCGATGTCGTCGGCCGCCGACACCCTGACCTCGATCGGGAACAGCGGGGGGAACGGAAGCGTCGCGACGAGCTCGTCGATCCGCCCGATCGCGTCGGGAACCGCGCCGAACGGTATGCCGTATTCCATCTCGAGGAAGTGCACGTGCCGCGGGCTGCAGAAGATCCGATCGCTGCGGTCGACCAGGTCCCGCTCGGCCGCCGCCGACGTCACCAGCTTGGCAACCCGTGGTGCGAGCGTCGGGAACCGGCGGCCGACCCGGCACACCGTTCCGAAGGCGAGGTTCTCGGCGATCCACTTGTCGCGGATGTAGGCGAGCTTCGGTTGTGGCGCCGCCGGTGCGTCGGTCCGGGTGTTGCGTTTCACCTGGCAGCGCCGTGCTCCCGGCATCCAGTAGAACTCGACGTGGTCGGCCGAACGCATCACGTTGCCGAAGTCGGCGATCACGTTGGCGATCGGCTCGATGGTCTCGCGGGCGTGGAGGTTGAACGCGGGCACGCACCGGAGTGTCACCTCGGTGACGACCCCCAGGGCCCCCAACCCGACCCGCGCCACGCGGAGCAACTCGGGGTCGTTCACCTCGTCGGCGCGCACCACGGACCCATCGCCGGCGACGAGCTCCATCCCGACGATCGTGGTGGACAGGTTGCCGAGCGCGGCCCCGGTCCCGTGGGTGGCAGTCGACGTCGCGCCGGCGATCGATTGGCGGTCGATGTCGCCGAGGTTCGGCATGGCCAGCCCGTGCTGCGCGAGCTGTTCGTTGAGGTCGCGGAGCCGGATGCCGGCCTGCACGGTGACGTCGGTCCCCTCGACACGCAACACGCGCTTCATCGTGTCGAGCGACAGCAGGTCTCCGTCGGTCATCGCCACGTCGGTGAACGAGTGGCCTCCCCCGATCACCTTCACGCGACGCCCGGCCTCGGCAGCCGAGCGGACGACGCCGGCGACGTGTTCCGTCGACGTCGGCTCGTGCACGGCCGCCGGCACGCATCGTTGGTTTCCCGCCCAGTTCCGCGTGCTCACTCCCATCGCCGCAGCGTACGACTCAGCGGCGATCACAGCCGAGGGAAGCGCCAGCGACGAGGCTGACGCTCGGCCGACCTCACCTGTCGCGACGAGACGCCGCGTGAGGCCGAGCCAATTGCTAGAGCTGATCGATCGCTTCGAGCAGCGCGTTCTCGACGACCTCGGTGAGGGCTGGATGGATGTAGAACACCTGCTCGGCGACGGCGCGTGCCGTCTGGTCGAGCTCCATGGCCTGGATCAGCGGCTGGATCAACGAGGACGCCTGCGGGCCGATGATGTGTGCCCCGAGGATCAGCCCCGTCTCGGTGTCGACGAGCACCTTGGCGAACGACGTGTTGTCGACCAGCGCCCATCCGTAGGCCGTGCCGGCGTACTCACGAACGCCCACCACGAACGACCGGCCCTGGTCGCGGGCCTCGGTTTCAGTGAGCCCGACCGTGGCGATCTGCGGGCTGGAGAACACCGCGCTGGGCACGGCCTTGTAACTCTGCCGATGCACGTCGCCCGGATGGGCGATGTTCCAGAACGCCACCCTGGCCTCGGCGTTGGCGAGATGTTTGAGCTGGTAGTCGTTGGCGATGTCGCCGATCGCCCACACGCCATCGACGTTGGTGGCCATGGTGTCGTCGACCTTGATCGTGCCCGTGTCGTCGAGTTCGAGTCCACCCGCCACTGCGTCGAGCAGGTCGCTGTTCGGTTGCCGACCGGTGGCGACGAGCAGTTCGTCGACGACGACCGTCGAGTCGCCGCACACCACCTCGATGCCGTCGTCGACTCGTCGCACCGACCGCGGCGTGAGCCCGAGACGGAGCTCGACCCGGCTGCCGAACACCTCGGTGAACCGGGTCGCGATGTCGGCGTCGAAGCCGCGCAACATCGTCGAGGATCGAGCGAACAGTGTGACCTCGGATCCGAGCCCGGAGAACACATGACCCATCTCGGCGGCGATGAATCCGCCGCCGAGGATGCCGAGCCGGCGCGGCAGCGCGGGGAGACGCATGATCGAGTCGGACGTGTGGAAGCCGGTCGCGTCGAGGCCCTCGATCGAAGGGACGACCGGCCGCGAGCCGGCGGCGACCAACACCTTCGGCGCCGAGATCCGGCGCCCGTCGACGTCGAACACCTTGTCGCCGACGAACCGCGCGGTGCCTTCGATGAGCGTCACGTTCGGGGTTCCGGTCGCCCGGTACTCGCGGCCACCTTCGGAGATCGGGTCGATGCGCCCGAAGATGCGGTCGCGGATCATCGCCCAGTCGGCGCCGTTGAACTGGGTGTCGATGCCCAGCCTCGCCGAGCTCTGCGCCGACACCGCCACATCGGCCGGCAGCACGAACATCTTCGATGGGATGCACCCCCGGTTGAGGCAGGTGCCACCGAACACGTCCCGCTCGACCAACGCGATCCTCCAGCCGTCGAGGTACGGCGGGATCGAGTTCCCCGACCCGCTCCCGATGATGATGAGATCGAACTGCTCGGTTGACGACGTGTCGGCGCTCACGGGGACCAGTCAACCCCTGCCGACAGCCATTCCTTCCCGCGCCCACCACGCGTCGTGCCGGCCGGTTTGCGAACTCGGCGGGGGTCGGCGACGCTTGGGGCGATGCTGGAACGACGGACGGGCGACGGATTCATGCGCTGCAGCGACGGTCACGTGCGCTGGGGGGTGTACGGGGCGGCGGGCGTCGTGTTCATCGTTCGTGGCGACGACACCCGGGTCATGCTCCAGAAGCGATCGGCGTTCGCACACGAGGGCGGCACCTGGTCGTGTGCCGGTGGCGCGCTCGATCTCGGTGAGACGCCGCTGGAGGGCGCGATGCGGGAGGCCGCCGAGGAAGTGGGTGAGATCCCGACCGACGCCCGCGTGATCGGCGACTACGAGTTCGTCCCGGCCACCGACTGGACCTACACCACCGTCGTGGTCGAGGTCGACCGGCCCTTCGGCGAGTCGATCAACTTCGAGACCGACGCCGTCGGCTGGTTCACACTCGCCGAGGTCGACCACCTCGCGCTGCACGCCGGATTCGCGTCGGCATGGCCGCACGTGCGTGCGATCATTGACGGATGAACGCCCGCACGGTCACCGGCACCTGCCATCACGACTGTCCGGACTCGTGCGGATGGGTCGCCACGGTCGAAGGTGACGGGCCCGACGCAGTCGCCGTCAAGCTGCGCGGCAACGTCGCCCACCCGTTCTCCGCCGGCGAGTTGTGCCCGAAGGTGAACCGCTTTCTCGATCGGGTGTACAGCCCCGACCGCGTGCTCACCCCCTTGCGGCGCGTCGGTGCGAAGGGCGCCGCCGAGTTCGAACCGATCAGCTGGCCCGACGCCCTCGCCGAGATCGCCAGGCAGCTGCACGCCGTGGTCGACGAGCACGGCGGCGAGGCCGTCCTTCCGTTCTCCGACGCCGGCAACCAGAGCCTGCTGGCGATGATGGGGCTCAACGGAAGGTTCTTCGAGTACCTCGGGGCGTCCCGGCTGCTGCGCAACATCTGCGGGCCGACGGTCGGTCACGGCATGCGGATGACCAACGGCACGGGCCGCGGGATGGACGCGCTCGAGCTCGAGCACTCCCAGCTGATCCTGCTCTGGGGCACCAACACCCGCCTCACCAACCGCCATCTGTGGCCGACGATCGAGACGGCACGATCGCGCGGTGCCCGCCTCGTGGTCATCGACCCGATCCGTACGGTGACCGCTGAGGCGATCGACGCCGCGCGTGGCGACCGGTTCATCCAGCCGCTCCCCGGAACCGACATCGCGATGATGCTGGCGATGATGCACGTCATCATCCGCGACGGCCTCACCAACGACGCCTGGATCGCTGAGCACACCCTCGGCTACGACGAGCTGCGCGCCGCCGTCGCCGACTGGACACCCGAACGCGCCGCCGCTGTCACCGGGCTCGACGCGTCGACGATCGTCGAATTGGCCACGGACTACGCGACCACCCGACCAGCGGCGATCCGTACGATCATCGGAGCCGAGCACCACGAGAACGGTGCGATGTTCTTCCGCACGCTCGCCTGCCTGCCAGCCCTCACCGGTGCCTGGGCCGATCGGGGTGGCGGCATCGCCAAGAGCGTCGGGTCGTACAACGACGCCCTCGTCGACGGAGTCGCGTTCCTGCGGCCCGACCTCGGTCGACGCTCCCGCGACGAGCACGGCCACCCCGAACCGCGCACGCTCAACATGAGCCGGCTCGGCGAGATCCTGACCGCGCCGCACGCCGGGTGCGACAGCGGGCCCGGAGTCCACGCCCTGATCGTGTGGAGCTGCAACCCGCTCGTCACGGTTCCGAACGCCGAGTTGATCCGTTCCGGCATGGAACGCGAGGACCTCTTCACCGTCGTCCACGAGCAGTTCCTCACCGACACCGCTCGCTACGCCGACATCGTCCTGCCCGCCGTGACCCAGCTCGAGTCCGACGACGTGGTGCTTCCCTGGGGGCACCTGTGGGTCGGCTGGAACGGGGCGGCCATCGCTCCGCGCGGCGAGTCGGTGTCGAACACCGAGCTGTTCCGGCGCCTGGCGGGGGCGATGGGGTTCAAGGAACCGGCGCTGTTCGACGACGATGCCACGCTGCTGAAGCAGGCGTTACCGACCGTCGACCTCGACGAGCTGCGCACGACGGGATGGGTCCGAGCGCCGTACCCCGACGACGGTCGACCGTTCGGCGACGGCCTCTTCGACACCGCGTCCGGTCGGGTCGAGTTCGTATCCGAGGCGCTCGAGCGGATGGGGCAACCGAGGGTGCCCACGTTCGTGCCGCCCCGAGAAGGCCCGGCCGGCGACCAGGAGCTCGTCGCTCGCTTCCCGCTCCAGCTGCTCACCCCGAAGCACCACAGCCGGTTCCTCAACTCGGGCTACTCGCACCTGCCGAAGCACGGCCCGGCCGAGGGTGGCCCGTTCGTGGAGCTCGACGCGGCGGACGCCGCGCACCGCGGTCTCGCCGACGGCGACCTCGCCACGGTGTGGAACGACCGAGCGTCGGTCGTGGTACCGGTGAAGGTCACCGAGCGGCTCCGTCCCGGTGTGGTGTCGATCCCGTGGGGGTGGTGGAGCGCGTCACATCCCGACGGCCGCGTCGCCAACAGCCTCACCAACGACACGCTCACCGACTGGGGAGGCGGTGTCGCCTACAGCGACACGCTCGTGCAGGTCGCGCCTGCACCCTGACCTGTCGCGTAGTGCCTGACCCCAGGACACCACGTCGGTAGCCTGCCGGTATGTCCGGTGAGCTGATCTACGCATTCCGGGTCATGCGCCTTGCGCTGCTCGACGCGGGTGGCGCGCAGATCGGCCGGCTCGAGGACATCGTCGTCATCCCCGGACGCCCCGGCAAGGGCGACGACCCCGCCATCCCGCCACGCGTGGTCGGCTTCGTTGCCAGCAGCCAGCGGCGGCGCATCTTCGTCAATGCCAACCGGATCGCCACGCTCGACAGCGACGGCGCGCGCCTGCGGAGTTGGGACGTCGACCTCAACCCCTTCAAGCCCCGGCCCGGCGAAGTGCTCATCGGGCAGGATCTCATCGACCGCAAGATCGGCGACGAGACCGTCAGCGACATCGCGCTGCGCGAGCAGACCGGCAGCCGGTCGACGTTCTGGGTGATCGACCGTGTGCGCCTCTCGCGCAAGAGTTCGCTGCGACGCCGACCGAGCTACCGGCTCGTCGACTACGACGAGGTCCCCGCCCTGTTCGACGCACCCACCGAGATGCAGGCGGAGGCCGCTCGGCTCCGCGACTTCCACCCTGCCGAGGTCGCCGCCGTCGTGCGCGCCCTGCCGGTCGACCAGCGACGTCAGCTGGCCGAGGCGATGGACGACGAGCGTCTCGCCGACGTGCTCGAGGAGCTCTCCGAGGAAGAGCAGATCCGCATCGTCGCCGAACTCGATCTCGACCGGCTGGTCGGCGTGTTCGACGAGATGGAGTACGACGACCTCGCCGACCTGATCGGCCAGATGGCGCCTGCCGATCAGGAGCGCATGCTGGGTGTGATGGACGACGACGACGCCGATGTCGTCCGTCGGCTCCTCGAGTACGCAGAGGGCACCGCTGGTGGCCTGATGACCCCCGAGGTGATCATCCTCGGGCCGACGTCGACGGTGTCGGAGGCACTCGCCCAGATCCGCGACCCCGACTGGGTGGTGAGCATCGCCACCCAGGTGTTCGTGTGCCAGCCGCCGTTCCGGCCACCGACCGGCAAGTACCTCGGCGTCGCCCACATCCAACGCCTCCTCCGTGAACCCCCCAGCATGGAGCTCGGCCGGCTGCTGGCCGACGACCCGACGCTCGAACCCGGTGACAGCGACCGTCACGTGGCCGAGCGCCTGGCGAGCTACGACCTGCTGGCGATGGCGGTCTGCGACGAGGCCGGCCGCTTGCTCGGAGCGGTCACCGTCGACGACGTGATCGACCGGCTCCTGGGCGTCGACTGGCGTCTTCGCGCCCGACCGAGCCGCGACACGGCCCTGCACGGCACCGCCCTGCACGAGACCACCCTGCACGACACCAGTGGGGTCGGAACGTGAAACGTCGCGAAGACCTCCACTCCCCGCGGGCCGAGCGACGCGTCGGGGTCGGTGTCCAGTACGACTCCGATCGATTCGGCGCATTCAGCGAGTCGATCGCGCGCTATCTCGGGACCGCCCAGTTCCTCGTCTGGCAAACGGTCATCATCGCGCTCTGGATCATCCACAACACTCTGGCCCCCGACGACTACCAGTTCGATCCGTGGAACCGCGGTCTCGTGCTGCTCACCCTGGTGCTGTCGTTGCAGGCTTCCTATGCCGCTCCGTTGATCCTGCTCGCTCAGAACCGGCAGGAGTTCCGCGATCGCGTGACGGCCGAGAACGACCGACACGTCGCCGAACGGACCCAAGCAGACACCGAGTTCCTCGCCCGTGAGATCACCAGCGTGCGGCTGTCGCTGTCGGACATGGTCACGGGCGAGACGCTCGACGAGCGGCTGGAGAGCCTCGCCAACGCGATCGAACGGCTCAGCGATCAGGTGGCGCGCCTGACCGCCGACGGATCCGCCGTCGACCGGGCGATCACGCCGTCGACCAGTTCGGCGGTCAGCGACGCGAACTGAACGGGCTCGGTCAGCGTCGCACTGTGGTCGGCCGGTAGTTCACGGATCACTGCTCCCAACGCGGCGGCGAGCTGGCGTTGCTTGGCCGGGCGGACCAGACGGTCGCGTGTGGTGATCAACGCCGCGGTCGGGACGTCGAGCTCACCGACCCAGGGCCGGGCATCGAACCGGCTCAGTGCCCACCCGGCCTGGGTGATCGTGGTCGCGTTGCCGCGCTGGATCTCCGATTCGAGCCACGGCAGGTACGGCTCGAGCTCGTGCCCGGTGGTGATCAGCCGGGGAAGCCCGCTGTGCAGGAAGGTCGGGTACCAGCGCGAACGGAGCATCGAGCCGAGGACGGGCAGGAAGCGCCACTTCCATCGGTCGAGCCTGGTCGCCAACCACTCGAGCGCTGTGGCCTGGACCACGATGCCGGTGACGAACGAGGGGTGACGGCGGGCGATCGTGAGCGAGATCGGCCCACCCATCGAGTAGCCCACGAGCACCGCTTGTTCGATCCCGAGCCGGCGGGCCACCGCGACGTGGTCGTCGGCGACCTCGTCGAAATCGAATGGTCGCAGGGTTCGTGCTCCTCGCCCGTGCCCGCGATGGTCGATCCCGATGAACGACACCCGTTCGGCCAATGCTCGATAGGCCGTGAAGAACTGCAGATCGGCCGACGCCGTCCACCCGTGGAGCAGGAGCACCGTTGGAGCGTCCGGATCAGCGTGGGTGTGGCGGCGGACGAAGAACTCGCCGCGGCCGTCGACGCGTACGATCTCGGCCGGAGGCATCCACGGCAGTTCGAATCGGTCTCCACCGGCGTTGCCGGCCGCGACACGGTCGGGGATCGTGCTGCTCATGCGGCTTCCTCCTCTGGGCCCCGGTCTTGCGGAACGCCCGTGAACTCCTGCAGCCGTACGCCGCTGCGTTCGATCGCACGGAGCAGTGCGGTCGTGTTGAGCCGATCGTCGCCGGCACACACCACACCGGCCGGCAGTGTCGACGCGAGCCCTGCGGCTGTGAACGCCGACGCTGTGGCGGCGGTGGCTGTTCCGACGAGCTCGGCGACGCCAGCGATCAACGTGCTGCGGCCACCATTGGCGTCGGTGCCGCGCACCTCGATCCGCAACGCTCCGACACCACCTTCCCGGTGCGGCGGGCTCAGCATCGGCAGCCACGCGGTGAACCGGTCACGACGGTTGGCAGAGATGCGGGCGCTGATGCGCGTCGCTTCGGGGAACGCCTCGCGCAACAACAGCGGCGATGCCAGCTCGGCCCGATAGCAGTCGTAGGCGCCGACCGGTTCGGGGAACCAACACAGCTCGCGACCCGAGCCGGCCGGCCGAGTGATCCATCCGCCGTCGTGCCAGCCGACCGCCCGTCCGGCCAGTGCGCGGTGATGCCGACGGGCGCACGATGGCCCGGCCGTGCCGTGCAGGGCGAGATGGATCTCGTCGAGGGCCGCCAGCTGATCGGCGAGGTGACGGACGAGCAGTCCGGACAACCCCGGGCTCATTCCTGCCCCGACCACGGCCGACACCCCCGCGGACGTGGCCAGATCGTGCAGTTCGACCAGTTCGGCCACGTCGTCGAACCCGTCGCTGACCGACACGACGTGGAGTCCTCGCGCGATGGCCTCGCGGGCGAGCTCGGCGTGCGGTCCGGGGTGCGCGAGCACCGCGATCTCACTGCGGTCGAAGTGCGTGGCAGACCCGTGACGGGTGTCGACGTGGACGATCTCGACGGCGGGTACCAGCAACGGGAGCCGGCGCTCGATGCGGGTGCCCACCACTCCGCGTCCGACGAGTGCTACTCGGGGCACCTCAACGCTCCGGCAGCTCGAGCGGTCGCCAGCCACCGTGCTCGGGTGGAGTTCCTCCGGAGCCACGAACCCGCAGCGCAGCGGCGACAGCCACCGCGATTGCGACCGCCGACAATGCCCGTCGGAGCAACTTCACGATCCGGATCCCTCGGCCACGAGCATCCGCCCAGTCTGCCGCCGGCGGAGGACCCCGACACGCTCGATGGCGTCGGATCGGTGCCGGGCGGTGCGTGGTGGGGCTAACAAGAATCGAACTTGTGACCTCTGCCTTATCAGGGCAGCGCTCTAACCGACTGAGCTATAGCCCCGGCAAGTCGGCAACGCTATCGGCCGACGACGAGCTTCCACATCCTCGAATCGAGGATCGTCCGTGCCTCAGCCGGGCCGGATGTAGCCGGTGCTGTCGTCGACGACGGCTTCCCTGATGATCTGCCCGGACTCGTCGTTCGACACGAGCGGAATCTCCGGTTCGCTGCGCCGCACGACGAATCGGCGCATCGGCGACGAGCGGGTCTCGACGACTTCTTCCTCGAGCACCGTGAACCTCATGCCACCCACCAAGTCGGTGATCAGATTGAACATCGTGGCCGCCAGCACAGCGAGCCCGGTGAAGCCGATCACCAGGAAGATCCCGCCGGTCCAGGCGGCGTGGTAGATCTCGCCGCCGTTGAAGTCGAACGACGACCAGCCGAAGGATTCGAAGAACCGTTCGACGTTGTCGACCGTTCCCGTGGCGTAGGCGACGTTCCACAGCAGCACACTGGCCACGAGCACGATCACGTAGATCAACAGGTTGGCGATGGCGGCGATCTTGAACACACTCCACGGGTCGACATGGCGCACGACGCGGGTGACGCGCCGGACGCGGGGCTTGCGCCCGAGGATGCGTGGCAGGTTGAGCGGGATCGGCATCGGTGCCGGGTCGTACTCGGGCGACCGCTTGAGCTTGCGGTGCGTCGGCAGCGATTCGTCGTGCGGCATCGTCGGCACGGTCGGCCCGTCGATGTTCGCCCGCCGGAGCTCTTCGAGCACATCGTCGGACACCGGCTCGTCGGCCGGGGCCCGATCCTCCACCGGTGCCCGATCCACAACCGGGGCCGGGTCGGCGACGGCGTAGTAGTCGTCGTCCGCATCGTGCTCACTGGCGATGACGATCGCCGGCAGTTCGTACGACAGGTCGGCGTCGGCGGCGTGGTCGACCTGCGCCGCGGTCAAGAAGGCGTCGTAGCTGCCCAGTCGATCGTCGACCTCATCGACCGCTCCATCATCGACCGCTCCGTCGTCGACCACATCGTCAACGTCCTCGTCGTCGACCACATCGTCAACGTCCTCGTCGTCGACATCGACCTCGACGACGCCGGCCAGATCGAGGTCGTACTCGCCGGAGGGATCTGCATCGGTGGCGGCGTCCACCTCGTCGAGCGCGTCCACCTCGTCGAGCGCGTCGGCGTCGTGATCGACGGCCGTCTCGAGGTCGTGCTCGGTCGTGCTCACCTGAACGAGTGTACGCATCCGTCCCGTCATGGTCCCGTCAAGGGTGACTCGCCACCATCCTCCGGCGGGCTCACGGCGTCGGACGCCCGCGCCGTTCCGGTCTCCGAGCCGACCCTGACCACCACGGTCACCTCGCCGACGCCGGGCCCCGCCGTCCATGACTCGAGGGTCGCTCCGTTGGCTCCCGCAATGGCACGAGCCGCCGCCTGTCCACCATCGAGGGAGGCGAGCGCAGCGGCATCGGCCGCCGACTGCGCACGCGCCCGAT
Organism: uncultured Ilumatobacteraceae bacterium; assembly: GCA_964651825.1. Taxonomy (GTDB): domain Bacteria; phylum Actinomycetota; class Acidimicrobiia; order Acidimicrobiales; family Ilumatobacteraceae; genus Sva-07. The sequence continues at coordinate 16,778 of CAZYWK010000004.1, forward strand.
CGCGCAGCGTCATGCCGAACGTGGCCAGCCCGGACATCACCGCCGCGATCAGGGCCGTCGCGACGAGCAGGAGCAGGATCGCGGCCTGGCCTCGATCGCGTTCGGCCTGGCCGACCGTGCCATCACCGTTGCGCTGCTGAACCATGGTGCGCCTCCTCGCGGGCCGTCGCCCGCCATCGTCTGTCAGCGGACGGCGGGCGCCGTCGAGGGAGCGCGACGACTGGTCAGTCGTCGTCGGTGGCGAGGATCGGTGCGACCGAGCCGACGACGTCACCGTCGTCGAGGTTCATCACCCGGACACCGGTGGCATCACGGCCCTGCGACGAGATCGACCGCACTTCCATGCGGATGGTGATCCCGTTGTTCGACACCGCCACGATCTCGTCGTCGAGACCGACCATGAAGGCTGCCACGACCTCGCCCTTCTTGCCGGTGAGCTTGATGCCGCGCACGCCCTGGCCGCCGCGGGTCTGCGCGTTGAAGCGCTCGAGCTGCGTGCGCTTGCCGAAGCCGGCCTCGGTGAGGATGAGGATCGCCGTGTCGTCGCGGGCGACGTCGACCGAGACGACCGAGTCGTCGGTCTTCAACCGCATGCCGCGGACACCCCCGGCCGTGCGCCCCATGGGTCGCACATCGTTCTCGGAGAAACGGATCGTCATGCCCCGACGGCTGACCATGAAGATGTCGTCACTGCCACTCGTTTCGATCACCCGGACGAGTTCGTCGTTGTCACGCAGGTTGATGGCGATGAGACCGTCGCGCCGACTCGAGTCGTACGCGTCGAACGCCGTCTTCTTCACCGTGCCGTTCCTCGTGGCGAAGAACAAGAACCGCTCGCCGGCGAAGTCGCGGGTGTCGATGATCGCCTGGATCTTCTCGTCGGGTTGCAGGGGCAGCAGGTTGACGATCGGCATGCCCTTGGCCGTGCGCTCGCGCTCGGGGATCTCGAGCGCCCGCAGGCGGTACACCTTGCCGCGGTTGGAGAAGAAGAGCAGATGGGCGTGCGCGGTGGTGAAGATGACGTGGCGGACGATGTCGTCGACCTTCAACTTCCCGCCCGACACGCCACGGCCCCCGCGGCCCTGCGTCTTGAACGATGCCGCCGGCACCGCCTTGACGTACTGGGCCTGCGTCATGACGATGACGAGCTCCTTGTCGTCGACGAGGTCCTCGATCGACATCTCGCCGTCGTCGTAGGTGAGCTGGCACACGCGGGGCGTGGCGAACTCGTCGCGGATGGCGGTGATCTCCTCGCGGATCACGTTGTTGAGCCGCTCGGGATTGTCGAGGATCTCCTGCAGGTCGATGATGCTCGCGCGCACGTCGTCGAGCTCGGTCTGCAGGTCGATGCGCGACAAGCGTGTGAGCTGACGAAGCTGCATGTCGAGGATGTCGTTGGCCTGGAGCTCGCTGAACTCGTACGGCGCGGCCATCAGGCCGGCGCGTGCAGCCGACGCGTCGTCGCTCGCCCGGATGAGGGCGATGATCTGGTCGATGACGTCGAGCGCCTTGATACGTCCCTCGAGGATGTGCTCGCGGCGCTTGGCCTTGTCGAGACGGAACTGCGAGCGCCGTGTGATGACCTCGACCTGGTGGCGCACGTAGGCGACGAGTGCATCGCGCAGGTTGATCTGGCGCGGCACGCCGTCGACGAGGGCGACCATGTTGATCGAGAACGTCGACTGGAGCTGGGTGAGCTTGAACAGGTTGTTCTTGACCACGTTGGCGTTCGCGTCGCGCTTGAGCGTGATGATCAGGTTGGTCTTGCCACCCGATGACGCGTCGTTGACGTCGGCGATGCCGTCGAGGTTGCCGCTGTCGACGAGCTCCTGGATGCGCGAGGCGATCGCCGAACAGCTCGTCTGGTACGGGATCTCGGTGACGAGGATCTCGAGCCGGCCGTTCTTGCCCTCCTCGATGCTGGCGGTCGCTCGCATCTTCACCGACCCACGGCCCGTTCGGTAGGCGTCGATGATGCCGGCTCGGCCGAGGATGCTCGCGCCGGTCGGGAAGTCGGGGCCCTTGACAAACTGCATCAGGTCGTCGGGCGTGGCCTCGGGGCTGTCGATCAGGTGGAGGACGGCGTCGATCACCTCGCCGAGGTTGTGCGGCGGGATGTTCGTCGCCATGCCGACAGCGATGCCCTGGCTGCCGTTGACGAGCAGGTTGGGGAACCGCGCCGGCAGCACCACCGGCTCTTCGGTCGTGCCGTCGTAGTTCGGGATCATGTCGACGGTTTCCTCGTCGATGTCCGCGAGCAACTGCATCGCGAGGGGATGCAAACGGCACTCCGTGTTGTGGTTGACGAAGGCACCGGCGAGGAAGGAATGGTCGTCGGAGTCGACGCGGATCGAGTACACGACCGCCGGTTCTTCGTCGACCACCGAGGTGATCTCCTCGAATCGGTAGCCGGAGTCCATCACCGGCAGGATCGTTGCGAGGATCTCGGGGTCCTTGATGCGGTCGATGATCCGCAGACGCTCGGTCTCCCAACGCTCGACCCGGTCGAAGTTGTGCTGTGTCAGCCACTTCCGATCCGAGCCCCTGGTGTCGACGGGCAGTTCGGAGCGCACGAAGTCGGCCACGAACGGCACACGATCCTGGCTGAGACGGTGCGGCCGGACCGGCGCGTGGGAGCCGAGCCCGGGCAGCTCGGCCTGCTTCGTGGCGAGGAACCCGATCCGGTCGGCGAACGCCTTGACGTTGCCCAGACCCGAGATGATCAGACGGTGCTCGATCGCACCGCTCGGGCGGGTGTACTGCTTGCGAGTGGCGATCACACCGAACTCGGCGAGCAGCTCCTGGAGCTCGCGGCCGAGTCGCTCGCTGTGTGTGGTGTAGTGGATCGTGAACCCGTCAGACGCCACACGGGGTCCACCGTCGCCTTCGAAGCACGCCATCAGGAACGATCGCTTGACGCCCCAGCCGCCGCGCCACACGCACTCGGGTACGAACTTGTCGGTGTTGTTGAACCCGGCCCGGTCCTCCGACGCCCAGCCTTCGCTCACCCAGGCTCCGGCGAGCACGCCGAGCTTCGATTCCTCGGCGGTCGGCACGATGTCCATCCAGGCGTTGCGGGCGACGCACACGACCGTGCCGGGCCGAATCTCGTCGAGCTGCAGCCACTGGAACATCGGCACGCCAGCGACCGGCACGAGGCAGAGCACGAGGTGGTTGTGGCTGCCGCGAACGCTGAACCCCGACGACGAGGTGATGCGCTTCGTGGGATGCAGGCCGGAGTTGAAGCCCTTGCTGGCGTGGACGGCCTTGCCGTCCTTGTCGAGCACGTCGACATCCAGGTCGACGTCGGAGTTCAGATCGGTGTCGACCAGTTCGTCGATGCGGACACTCGAACCGTCGGCGAGCCGGACACGGGTGTCGCCGGTGACGCAGTAACGGCTCGCAGCCGGGCCGAAGTCTGGGCTGCCGTAGTTGCCGTGGAAGTCGATCAGCGGGTGGCGCAGGGAGAACGGCTGGGCCATGCGCACCAAGGCGTCGTAGATGGCGCCGTCGCCGTGAGGGTGGAACCTGGCCATCGTGTCGCCGGACACTCGGGCACACTTCACGTGGCCACGGTCGGGGCGGAAGCCCTGCTCCTCCATGTCCCAGATGATCCGGCGGTGCACCGGCTTGAGGCCGTCGCGCACATCGGGAAGAGCCCGCGACATGATCACGGACATCGCGTACTCGAGGAACGAGCTCTCCATCTCGTCGTGGAGGGCGATCGGCTGGATCGGTTCAGCTGGTGGGGTGTCGTTGGTGTCGGTCATCGTGTCTCAGTTCGCGTTCGTGGAGGGATGCAGCACCCAGCGGCTCAGAAGTCGAGGTTGCGGACGTCGCGGGCGTTGGTGGTGATGAACTCGCGGCGGCTCGCCACGTCGTCACCCATCAGGACCGAGGTGATCTCGTCGGCCAAGGCTGCCTCTTCGACCGTGACCTGCAGCAGAGTTCGGGTGGACGCGAGCATGGTGGTCTCGCGCAGCTCCTCCCAGTCCATCTCGCCGAGGCCCTTCAGGCGCTGGAACTGCTTCTTGTGGTTCGGGCGCTCTTCGAGGAACTGCGCCTTGGCGACGTCGTCTTTGAGGTACACCTTTTCCTTGCCGACCTCGGTGGAGTACAGCGGCGGCTGGGCGATGTAGCAGAAGCCGGCCTCGACCATCTCGCGCATCTGGCGGAAGAAGAACGTGAGCAGCAGCGTGCGGATGTGGCTGCCGTCGACGTCGGCATCGGCGAGCGCGATCACCTTGTGGTAGCGGCACTTCGACACGTCGAACTCGTCGCCCACGCCGGCGCCGATGGCGGTGATCAGCGCCTGGATCTCGTTGTTCTTCAGCATCTTGTCGATGCGCGCCCGCTCGACGTTGAGGATCTTGCCGCGGATCGGCAAGATGGCCTGGGTGCGAGGGTCGCGGGCGTCGACGGCGGTGCCGCCCGCCGAGTCGCCCTCGACGATGAACAGCTCGGACTCGTCGGCGTTCTTCGACGAGCAGTCCTTCAGCTTGTCGGGCATCCCGGCCCCCGACAGCGCCGTCTTGCGGCGGATCGCGTTGCGGGCGTTCTTCGCCGCCACCCGGGCCTGGGCTGCCGAGATGCTCTTCTTGACCATCTTGTTGGCTTCGGTCGGGTTCTCTTCCAGCCACTCGGCCATGCGTTCGTTGGTGGCCTTCTGGACGAAGGAGCGCATCGGCACGTTGCCCAACTTGGCCTTGGTCTGGCCCTCGAACTGCGGCTCACGCAGCTTCACCGACACGATGGCGGTGATGCCCTCGCGGATGTCCTCGCCGGTGAGGTTCGGATCTTTCTCCTTCAGCAGGTTCTTGACGCGGGCGTACTTGTTGACGACCGTGGTGAGGGCCGTCTTGAACCCCTCGATGTGCATGCCACCTTCGACCGTGGAGATGCCGTTGGCGTAGCCGTGGATGCCCTCGTAGTAGCCAGTGTTCCACTGCATGGCGATGTCGAGCATCTGGCCGTCGTCGTCGTCGTCCTCGAACTGGCAGACCTTGGAGAACAACGGCTCCTTGGTCGCGTTGAGGTGCTTGACGAAGTCGATGATGCCGCCCCGGTACTGGTACGTGACGGTCTGCTCGCGGCCCTCGCGCTGGTCGGTGAAGACCATCTCGAGGCCCTTGTTCAAGAACGCCATCGTCTGGAGACGTTCGAGCACGGTGCGGGCGACGAACTCGACACCCTCGGCGGCGAAGATCGTCGGATCGGGCCAGAACGTGATGGTGGTGCCCGTCTTGCGGCCACGGCCCGGTGTGTCGCCGACCACGGCCATCTTCCCCTGCGGCTTGCCGCCCTTCGCGTACTCCTGGCGATGCCGCTTGCCGCCGCGATCGACCTCGATGATCAGCCGCTCGGACAGCGCGTTGACGACCGAAACGCCGACGCCGTGGAGGCCGCCGGACACCTTGTACCCGTCGCCACCGAACTTGCCCCCGGCGTGCAGCACGGTGAGCACGACCTCGGCCGCGCTCTTGCCCTTGTGCTCACCCGACGTGAACGGATCGACCGGGATGCCACGTCCGTCGTCGACGACCTGGCACCCGCCGTCGTCGAGCAGGGTGACGCCGATGCGCGTGCAGTGACCCGCCATCGCCTCGTCGACCGAGTTGTCGACGACCTCCCAGATCAGGTGGTGAAGCCCGGCGAGACCGGTGGAGCCGATGTACATGCCCGGCCGCTTACGGACCGGGTCGAGGCCCTCGAGCACTTGGATCGCGGTGGCGTCGTAGGCCGCTGTGGTCTTCGCCTGGTCGGGGTTCGCCCGCCGGGGACGCGGCGCTGACGGCTCGCCCGCCGAGTGTTGGGCGTCGGGGAGTTGGGCGTCGGAAACTTCGGAGGTGTCGTTGGACACTCGTACCTCGTGATGTGTGTGGATGTTCGTGTCGCGCCCCTGCGTGGGGCGCACGTTGTCGGCGACCGAACCACTGCTTTCATGGTGATCCGTGGTGGCAGAACCGTGTCGCGAGTGGGATTCATCCTACCAGCGGGGTGTCACAGCGCCGGGGAGCACCGCCATCGGAGCGCGCCGGGTCAGCGGGCGACGCGAACCTCGACACGGTCGATCTCGACCCTGGCCACCTCGTGCAGCCGGGCGATGATCGTGGCGCTCAGGAACTTGACCTGGGTCGCCCAGGCCGGGTCGTCGACCTCGACCGTGAGCACCTGCTGATCGAGGCGAACCGGTCGGACGTGCGCCGCGACCGCATCGCCGACCGCATCGTCCCACCGCCCGAACACGCCACCGATCTGCACCCGGTCGGTGCCCCGCAACGACGAGATCACCGAGTCGAGCGACGTGGTGATCCTGACGGGTTCGCGCACGACGTCAACCTACTTCGACACGCTCAACAACTCGTGTCGTCGGTCACCGTGCCGGCGTGCACCCGCAGGACCCTGTCGACGCGCGCCGCGGGCGGGATGTCGGTCGCGGTCGTCATCACGATCTGGCCGGGCGGCAGGTGCGACAGCAGCGCGGTGGCGCGGTGGTCGTCGAGCTCGGACAAGACGTCGTCGAGCACGAGCACCGGCGCCGATCCGGTCCGTTCGGTCACCAACCGGTGCGCGGCAAGACGCAGCGCGAGCGCCAGGGACCGTTGCTCGCCCTGTGACGCGTGCGTGCGGCTCGGCCGACCGCCCACCGTCATCACGAGCTCGTCACGCTGTGGCCCCACCGTCGTCACACCGCGGCGGATGTCCTGGGCGCGGGCGGCGGCGAGTGACACCGCCAGCCCAGCGACGCGCCACGGCGGCTCGTACTCCAGCTCGATCGGCACCGGAACACCCGCCAGTTGTTCGTAGGCCTCGTTCACCATCGGGGCCAGCCGCGCGACGAGGGTCGCCCGGGCGTGGCCGAATTGGTCGGCCACACCGGCGAAGCGTTGATCCCACACGTCGAGTGTCGCCGCGATCTCCTCGGTCAACCGCCCCGCGGCCTGCTTGAGCAAGGTGTTCCGTTGCCGCACGATCCGGTCGAGCTCGAGACGTGCCGCGTCGTACTTGACCGCGAGCGCCACCAGGGTGTCGTCGAGGAAGCGGCGCCGATCACCAGGGCTGCCTTTGACGAGGATCAGGTCGTCGGGTGAGAACACGGTGATCCGCAACGTGCCGAGCAGATCACGGCTCCGTGCCAGGCGCTGCCGGTTGATCTGCACGCGATTGCGCCCGCTGACGGTGATCTCGGCTTCGACCAGCAGCTCGCGTCCGTCCTCATGACGGACGCGGGCCCGGATGATCGCGGTCTCGGCGCCCATGCGGACCATCGCGTCGTTCGGCGCGCCCCGGAAACTCGACAACGTGGCCAGATAGGCGAGCGCCTCGACGAGGTTGGTCTTGCCCTGTCCGTTGTCGCCGATGACCACCGTGGTGCCGGTGGTGAGGTCGAACGAGCCCGTCTCGTAGTTGCGGAAGTCGACGACCTCGAGGTGTTCGACGAGCACCGGTGAACTACGGCACCCGCACCGGCATCAGCAGGTAGAGGTACTCGTCGTGGCCGACACCACGCAGGACGGCCGGCTTCATCGGGTCCATCGTGGCCAGGGTGACGTCGTCGCTGTCGATCGCATCGATGCCCGCGGACAGGTAGTCCGGGTTGAACGCGACGGTCATCTCCGTCCCCTCGTACGACGCGTCGATCTCCTCGGCCGCGTTGCCGACGTCCTGGGTGATCGCGGTGAGCTGCACCGTGTCGCCACCGAGGGTCAGGCGCACCGGTGTGGAGTCCTGGGCGAGGATCTTCACGCGGCGGATCGCCTCGAGGATCGATGCCTTGGCCACGGTCAACATGTTGGGGTACGCGGACGGCAGCAGGTTGCGGTAGTTCGGGAACTCCCCTTCGATGAGCCGCGTGCTCAACCGCGTGGTGCCCGACTCGAAGGTCGCCTCGCGCTCGCCGAGCCGGACCGTGAGCTCCGACGAGTCGCCCATCACCCGGGAAAGTTCGGCGAGGGCACGTCCGGGAATGATCACCTTCTGCCCGCTGGCGAGCACCGACGACTCGGGCAGATCGCGCACCGCCAGCCGGTAGGAGTCGGTCGCCACCATCCGCAGGCCGTCGTCCTCGGCGGCGAGCAGCACGCCCGTGAGCACCGCTCGTGCATCGTCGGTCGACGCGGCGCGGACCACTTGGCGCAGCGCCTCGGACATCACGCCTGCCGGCACGGTGCTCCCCTCGCCCGCCGGTTCGGCGAGCGTCGGATAGTCGTCGAGCGCCAACGGCCGGACCGAGAACTGCGAACGGCCCGCACTGATCGACACCTCATCGTCGACCAACTCGATCTCGACCGCGCCAGCCGGCAGCGCCTTGACGATGTCGGCCACGAGGCGAGCGGGCACCACCGCTGCACCGTCACGTTCGCCACCGACCTCGATCGACAACCGGATGGTCAGTTCGAGATCGGTGCCCGTGATCGTCAGCGCGTCACCGGCGACGTGCAGCTTGACGCCAGCGAGCACCGGCAGCGTGCCCGTGCGGTTCGTCGCTGCTCGACCGGCTGCCCCGAGAGCGTCGGCGAGCACATCACGTTCACAACGAAACTTCACAACGGGTACTTCTCCTCATACAGGGATGTCTCAAGGAACACTGTCAGTAGTAGGGGCTGTGGATTGGGGACAATCCTCGTCGGCCCAGCGTAGAACCCTCGCGGCGATGCACAGGGGATGGCCCGCCCGTGCACAGGAACCGTGTTACACGCGTGTGACCCGGTGGACAAGGCCACGTTGTCCACCGCGCCGCGGCCGGTCGTCCGACCGATGTGCGTGGACGCGTCCCCAGGCCGATCGCGTCGCTTCCAGCTCATGACTTGAGCTGCTGGATCAGGGCCGTGACCTGGTCGTAGATCTGCTTGCGCTCGCTCATCAGCCGCTGGATCTTCTCGTTGGCGTGGATGACCGTCGTGTGGTCGCGGCCACCGAACAACCTGGCGATCGCCGGGTAGCTGAGGTCGGTGAGCTCACGGAACACGTACATCGCGATCTGACGGGCGGTCACGAGCGGGCGTTGGCGGCTGCGACCCTTGAGGTCCTCGACGGGGAACTTCAGGATCGAGGCGATCTCGGCCAGCAACTCCTCGTCGGTGCGAACCTTCGGCTTGTTGTCGTTGAGGAGGTCGGCGAGCTGCGTCTGGGCGAGATCGGTCGTGATCGGAACCTGGTTGAGGCTGGCGAACGCCGTGACGCGGATGAGGGCGCCTTCGAGCTCACGGATGTTGGTAGCGATGTTGGTGGCGATGAACTCGAGCGTCTGGTCGGGAACCTCGACCCGGTCGCGCTCGGACTTGTTGCGCAAGATGGCGAGGCGGGTCTCGAGGTCGGGCGGTTGGATGTCGGTGATCAGCCCCCACTTGAAGCGGCCTCGCAGGCGCTCTTCGAGGGTGGGAATGGCATCCGGCATCCGGTCCGAGGAGATCACCACCTGCTTGTTCGCTCCGTGCAACGAGTTGAACGTGTGGAAGAACTCCTCCTGCAGGCCTTCCTTGCCGGCGATGAACTGGATGTCGTCGATCAGCAGGACGTCGATGTCGCGGTACCGCCGGCGCAGCGAGACGGTCGTGTTCTGGCGGATCGCGTCGACGTATTCGTTCATGAACGTCTCGGTCGAGACGTACCGGACCTCGTGGTGCTGGTAGTTGGAGTGGACGTAGTGGCCGATCGCGTGCAGCAGATGGGTCTTGCCGAGCCCCGCTGATCCGTAGATGAACAACGGGTTGTAGCTTCGTGCCGGAGTCTCGGCGACCCGGAGGGCGGCGGCGAGCGCGAACTGGTTCGACGCTCCCTTGACGAAGGTCTCGAAGGTATAGCGCGGGTTGAGTCCGGCCTCGTCGAGCAGGCTGCGCTCCGGGCGGTGATCGGTGCGCCCCCCACTGGACGCCGGTGAGCGGTCGTCGTTGCCGTGCCGCTTGGTGTTGCGCTGGTCGGTACCCGTGCCGTTCGCCGACCCGAAGGTGTCGTCGTCGAGCGCGTCGGGGCTGGCGTCGGTGGCTGCGACGTCGATCTCCACCGAGCGTTGCCCCTCATTGGCGTCTTGGAGGGCTTCGGTCACCAGTGGCAGATATCGAGTCAGGATGCGGTCGCGGACGTAGGCACTCGGGGCGAGCAATCGCAGTGTCGTGTCGTCGGACTCGAGCGGCGTCAGGTCCTGGAACGTCGAGAACCACACCGATTCTGCGAGCTGTGAGCGCAGTGACAGGGTCACCTGCGTCCACACGTTGGCAGCGTCACTCACCAGGATGTCCATTCCATGACGAACGTGTTGCGCACGCGGTGATCCACATGGTTGTCCACAAGGTGGGGACATCGGAGGGGGCAGACACGGACGCCCGAACGTAGCAGGTTGCCGGCGATGCGAAAACCTGGCGGAAAAGATGCCGCTCGCTGGTGCTTTACGGTGAGTCGTAACCTGTGGGTAACTTACATCGGTGTGGTTTGAAGCACATGGTTGGGACTTCCCCCGCGCGAGCCGTAGCCTCTCATCCCTGAGTTCGCGGCGCGCCCTAGGGCCGATCCACGTCGCGAACGTCGAGTGTTGCCCGAGATCCGGAGATCGCCGTGAAGCGTACCTTTCAACCAAATGCCCGCCATCGTGCCAAGACGCACGGCTTCCGCGCCCGCATGAGCACTCGGGGCGGCCGTGCCGTGCTCAAGGCTCGTCGTGCCAAGGGTCGCGCCCGCCTGTCGGCTTGATCGATTCGATCCGGGATCGTGACGTCTTCGTCCGCCTCGGTCGAGACGGTGTTCGCTTCCGTCGGGGGCCGCTGTGGTGCACCTATCTTGCTGACCCCGGGCTCGAGCGCGCTCACGTGGCGTTCGCCATCGGTCGCCCAGTGGGCAACGCCGTCGTTCGTAACCGGTTACGCCGTCGCCTGCGCATGATCGTGCGTCAGGCACCGCTCGCTCCCGGCTGGTGGCTCTTCGGAGCGCGTCCCCAGGCTTGCGAACTGACGTTCGATTCCTTGCGCCGCAGCACCGAAGCCCTGGTCGATCAAGTCTCCGTGGCCATCCACTCCGACGAGGCGTCGTCGTGAGCGAGTCCGACTCCACCAGGGCTGTGCGCGCCGTGCGGTGGTACCAACGGCTCGTCGAGGGTCGCCCCTCCCCCTGTCGCTTCACACCGAGCTGTTCGTCGTACGCCATCGAGGCGTTCGAGCGACATGGCACGTGGCGCGGTGGGGTGCTCAGCGCGCGCCGGCTGCTCCGCTGCCGTCCGTTCGGTCCTTCGGGCTGGGATCCGGTTCCCGAGCGCACCCCTGATGTTGCGCCTGCTGTGCCCGACGTGCTCTGCAAGAAGGGTTGCTGATGTTCGAGATCCCCGCGGTCCTGCTGTCGTGGTTCTACGGCCTGACCAACAGCTACATCTTCGCCATCGCGATGATCGCCGTCGTGGTCATGGCGGTCACCACCCCGCTCACGTTGAAGAGCACCAAGGGCATGCTCGAGATGCAGCGGCTCGCGCCGGAGATGCGCAAGCTGCAGAACGAGTATCGCAACGACAAGGCGAAGCTCAACGAAGAGATGATGAAGCTCTACCAGGAGCACAAGGTCAACCCGATGGCCTCGTGTTTGCCCCTGGTGGCGCAGATGCCCGTGTTCCTCATCATGTTCCGGGTGCTCCACGGCCTCACCTACAAGCCGCACGACGCGGCGCTGCCGGTCGCCGCGACCGTGTGGCGGGCCTTCGGCAACGAGGCCCAGGCGCAGGATCCTGGCTTCATCCCCCGGTACCTCTCGGTCGATTCGGCCCTCTACCAGGCGCTGTTCGGTCAACACTCGATGCCGTCGCTCGGCATCGACCTGTCGAAGTCGGCGCTGACCGCGCTCTCCGACGGCTTCGGTCAGGCGATCATCTACGTGCTCCTCGTCGTGCTCCTCGCCGTGTTGTACTTCGTGCAGCAGCGGATGGTCGCGGCACGCGCCGCGATCAGCCCGACGATGTCGGTCGGCCAGCAGAAGCTGATGCAGTACCTGCCGGTCTTCTTCGCCATCTTCCAGGTGTTCTTCCTCGCGGCCCTGGTCGTGTACTACATCTTCCAGACGCTGCTGCGCATCGCCCAGCAGATGTACATCACCAAGGTGTTCTACGGTCACGACGAGGCGCTCGGCCGCCAGGCCCAACGTGCGGGGCAGGCCGCTCGCGAGGAAGCTTCGAAGTCCGGTCAACCGACCGGGTTGTTCGGCCAAGCCAAGCGTGACCTCGGGGCCGGCACGGACGGATCTTCCAAGCCGTCGACCGGGAAGGGTTCGGGGAAGGCGTCCAGCAGCAAGGCCGGCAAGAGCAAGGCGTCAGAGCCAGCAGCTCCCAAGCCGACCACCAGCAAGCGGGTCACGCCGCCGAAGAACCGCCCGACGCCGTCGTCGGGCGCGAAAGGCCGTCCCACGCCGTCCCGACCATCGTCGGGCAAGTCCAGCCGCCCGAAGTCGGGCAGTTGATCCACCCGATCGGAGGCCGCTCGGCCACCGATCCATACGTTCACCGCATCAGAGAGAGACCACAACATGGAGTGGGTAGAGACCACCGCCAAGACACTTGACGAGGCCCGGGAACGGGCGCTCGACCAACTCGGCGTCGGTGCCGACGACGCCGAGTTCGACATCCTGGAAGAGCCGAAGCCCGGCTTGTTCGGCCGCATGCGCGGAGAGGCCCGGCTCCGGGCGCGCATTCGGCCGACGCAGGCGCGGCCGAAGCAGGAGCGTCGCCGCAAGCCGAAGTCCGACAAGCCAGCCGACAAGGCGGGCGCGTCCGACACGGGCGCCGCCAAGCAGTCGGCCGCCGCCACACTGCCCCAGTCTGCCGCTGTGGACGCCTCCGATGAGCGCCCTGCACCAGCGGCGAAGCGTCCGCGTTCCACCAAGAAGCAGGGAGACAAGATGAGCTCGAATGACGATGCACCGACCTCGACACATTCGGATGGGCCGGCGGTGACTCCCGACGAGGTGGGCACCGCCGCCGTCGCGTTCATGGACGGGCTGACCGAAGCGTTCGAACTGAGCGGTCGTTCCGAGCTCACGATCGACGGGACGGAGCTCGAGCTCAACGTCGTCGGCGAGGAACTCGGCCTGCTGGTCGGACCGGGGGGCCGCACGCTCAACGCGGTGCAAGACCTCGCCCGCGTCGCTGCGCAGCGCCGGCTCGGCGATCACGAGACCCGGCTGCGCATCGACGTGGCCGGCTACCGGGGCCGTCGCGAGCAGGCGCTGGTCAAGTTCTCCCGCCAGGTCGCTGATCAGGTTCGCACGTCCGGCGTGGCGCGCTCGCTCGAGCCGATGACCTCGGCGGACCGCAAGGTCATCCACGATGTCCTCAACGAAGAAGACGGTGTGGCCAGCCGCTCGGTCGGCGAAGACCCGACTCGTCGGATCATCGTCGAACCTGTCTGACCCACCCGCCAGGGGAGGGTGAATCGTGGAGGCGCCGATCTCGCCCGCACTAGCCGAGGTGTTGTCGACCGCACAACGGCTCGGCTTCCTGGGCGAGCGCCCGATCGACCAGGTCGTGGCACATGCGCGAAACTTCGTCCCGCCCCTCGCCGAGAGTGCCGGGCCGGTGCTCGATCTCGGCGCCGGTGGAGGGGTGCCCGGACTCATCGTCGCCCACGATCGCCCCGATCTCCAGGTGGTCCTGCTCGACCGGCGGCGGACCAGGACCGACTTCCTGTCCCGCATGGTGGCACGGCTCGGGTGGTCGGACCGGGTTCAGGTCTGGCCCCGCGAGGCAGCACAAGGGGCCGAACAGCGCTTCCATGCGGTGACCGCACGGGGGTTCGGTCCGCCGCTGTACACCCTCACGGTGGCCGTGGCGTGGCTGGTGCCCGACGGCCGGGCGGTCATCAGTGAGCCACCGGCCGGCGATCGTTGGGCGGAGGTCGACCTGGCGGGGCTGGACGTCGAACGTCTCCCCAGCGCTCCGAGCGTCTCCGTCTTCCGGCGGCGCAGCACCGGCATGGCTGCAGCCGGAGTGACTTGACGTTTCACGTGAAACCCGTGCCCGTCCCCCACCCACTGTCTGCGGGGCCATGTTCCACGTGAAACATTCCCCACCGAGTTCGGAGAAGATGCGGGACATCCCCCGGATGGATCATACGGACCACTACGCTCTGGTGTCGTGACGGAACCTGATCCGGTGCTTACGGACGCGAATTTAGACGGGCAAGAACCCGACCCCCCGGCCGCGGCAGACCCGGAACCCGGACCCGTTGTTCCGGCCCGATCCTTGCCTCGTATCATCGCCCTGGCAAACCAGAAGGGTGGTGTGGGCAAGACCACGACGACCGTGAACCTGGGCGCCGCGTTGGCCGACCTCGGCCAGCGCACGCTGATCATCGACCTCGATCCGCAAGGAAATGCCTCCACTGGGCTCGGCATCGAGAACCGTGGCCTCGAACACTCGATGTATCACGTCCTGATGCACGACGAGCCGCTGGAGAACGTCGTCGAACCAACCGACGTCCGCAACCTGTTCGTCGCACCGGCCTCCCTCGATCTGGCCGGCGCCGAGATCGAACTGGTTCCGGCCTTCAGCCGTGAGCAGCGTCTGAAACGAGCCATCGAGGCCGTGCTCGACGACTACGACTACGTGCTCATCGACTGCCCGCCGTCACTCGGCCTGCTCACGGTCAACGGGTTGGCGGCGGCTCAGGAAGTGCTCGTCCCGATCCAGTGTGAGTACTACGCTCTCGAAGGGTTGGGCCAACTGCTCCGCAACGTCGATCTGGTCAAGCGCAACCTGAATCCCACGCTCGAAGTCAGCACGATCCTGTGCGTCATGTACGACGCCCGCACGAACCTCGCCGGCCAGGTCGTGGCCGAGGTCCGCGAGCACTTCGGTGAGAAGGTCTTGAAGTCGATCATCCCTCGTTCTGTGCGGCTGTCGGAAGCACCGTCGTTCGGCCAGCCGATCACCACGTTCGATCCTCGCTCGCGCGGGGCGATCGCCTACCGCGACGCGGCCAAGGAGGTGCACGATGCGACGCGCTAGTGGGCTCGGCAAGGGTCTGAGTTCGATCATCCCCACCTCCGAGTTGACCAAGGAGACCTCGACGACCGGGGGAGATATCTCGAGCGGGGCACTGCTCGTCGAGATCGAGGTTGCCGCGATCCGCCCGAACCCGCACCAGCCGCGGGTCCACTTCGACGAGCAGAGCCTGCTGGAGCTCTCGTCGTCGATTGCCGAGATGGGCGTCCTGCAACCGATCCTCGTTCGCCCGGTGGACGACGGAACCTACGAGCTCATCGCCGGTGAGCGCCGCTGGAGGGCGTCGCAACGGGCCGGGCTGGCCACGATCCCGGCCATCCTGCGTACCACGGACGATCTGAGCTCGATCGAGCAGGCACTGGTCGAGAACCTGCATCGTCAGGATCTCACTCCGCTGGAGGAGGCCGCTGCGTACCAGCAACTGATCGAGGACTTCGGGTTGACCCACGAGCAGGTGTCGAGTCGTGTCGGCAAGAGCCGGTCCGCGATCACCAACACGATCCGTCTGCTCGGTCTGCCGCCAGCGGTGCAGCACCTCCTGGCTGACGGTCAATTGTCCGCTGGGCACGCCCGCGCGCTGCTCGGCACACCGGATCGCGAGCTCCAGGAGCGGTTGGCCCGGCTGGCGGTCGACAACGGTTGGTCCGTGCGGGCAATGGAGCAGGCGGTTCGCGACGGTGGTGTCGGCCCGGCGGAGGAGTCCGCCGATCCGGTCGACTCCGGTGTGGACGGGCCCGATGGGGCCTCCGGCGGGGGCTCGGCGATCGACGGCGCCGGGCTCACCCCTCAGACACGCCTGCGCGCGCCCGGACTGCTCGAGCTCGAGGAGTTGCTCGCCGCCCATCTCGACACGCGGGTGGCCGTCCAGATGGGTGCCAAGCGCGGCCGGGTGTCGATCGACTTCGCCGACCTGGAGGATCTCGAACGGATCTTCCACCGGATGGTGCCCTGACCCAGGCCGCTCACGGGACACTCCAGGTCGCTGACCTGGACGTTTGCCCGAAGTTCACCTCACGTTCCGTGGCGCGTGACCAACGTCACGTGAAATTTGTTTCAACGTCACGTTCAGACAAACACACAGGCTGTGCACGTCTCTGTGGATAACACCTCCACCACACGGTGAGTGTCGAGCCTGCGATCACGGACGTCTGACCGCTCCGGTCGGATCATCGGCCATCCGGTGGAGCCAGGCCTGGAGCGCCTGTTCGACGGCGATGGCCACCGCCCCGGCCTGATCGACGATCGCCCGAACGGGGCCGAGTGTCAGGACCACCGCGGGCATCCGAGTCTCACGGAGCACGGGAAGCCGCATCCCGTTGATCGTCGGGGCCTGCGGTGCGACGGCGCCGAGGGTGGCGGCGAGGGAGGTCGCCAGTGCGCGACCCCCGAACGACTCGAACTGGGGGACGGCGAAGTAGGCGATCGAGGTGACCGCCTCGGGACTGCCTTCGAAGCCGATGTAGACGGTGGCGCCGAAGCGGTTGGCCGCCGCCGCGTGTGCGCTCGGTTCGTAGTCGTCGGTCGACATCACGGTGGCTCCGGCTGCTCGTAGCGAGCGTGCGAGACCCCGCGTGATCGAGCTCAGGCCGCCGAACTGGCCGAGCACGACCCGTGAGGCGTCGAACGTCGATGACGTGGCCCGCGCCTGATGTTCGCGGATCGTGGCGACGCCCGGCCCGCTCCCGCTCTGTCGTCGGAGGCGCTCGAGCGTGCTGATCGAGATCGGTCCACACACACCATCCGGCGTAATACCACTATTACGTTGGAAGTCGACCAGGGCGCGCACCGTTGCCGGACCGAGGATGCCGTCGGGACGACCGCAATCGAAGCCGACGTGGTTCAGCGCCTGCTGGAGCTCGCCGACGTCGTCACCCCGCAGCTGTGGGGCCTCGAGCTTGAGGATCCGGTCGCCGAGGGTCCAGCCGGCTTCACAGATCGCGAGCCAGGTCTCCGAGTCACAGTCGCCGGTGGGCCGCAGGCCACGGCGTTGCTGGAACGCCGTGACCGCGTCGCGCGTCGTTGCCTCGTACCGTCCGCTGAGCCCACCTACGGCGGGACAGCCCGCCGAGGCGAGGCGTCGTTGCAGGTCGCGCACGGCGTCGCCGTGCTGACCGAAGGTCAGTGGGAAGTGGGAAGGAATTCGTCGAGTTCTTCCAGCAGGGCGCCTTTGCTCTTGGCACCGACGAGGCGCTTGGACACCTCGCCGTCCGAGAACACGAGGAGCGTGGGGATGCTCATCACATTGTACTTGAGCGCCAGATCCGGGTTGTCGTCGACGTTGAGCTTGGCGATGGTGACATCGTCACCGTGCTCTCCGGCGATCTCTTCAAGGATCGGAGCGATCTTCTTGCACGGTCCACACCACTCGGCCCAGAAGTCGACGACGACTGGCTTCGACGAACCACCGATCGTCTCGTCGAAGGTGTTGCTGGAGAGGTTCAGGATTCCCTGGGCCATGTGACGCTTCCTTTCGGGTCGGGACGAACGGAACCGACCGAACGTCCCCTGGGATGACACGGCGAACTGTGCCGAGACCCTACAACCGGGGCAGTGGTCACGATATTCCATGCCGGAATCGGCCCGGGGCCGCCCGGTCAGTGGGACTGGTTGGCCTCGAGCCAGCGTTCGGCGTCGATGGCCGCCATGCACCCGGAACCTGCCGCCGTGACGGCCTGGCGATAGGTGTGATCCTGCACGTCGCCACAGGCGAACACGCCCTCGACGTTGGTGTAGGTCGAGTCGGGCACCGTGACGAGGTATCCAGTGTCCGGGTCCATGTCCAACTGCCCGACGAAGAGGTCGGTGTTCGGTCGGTGACCGATCGCCACGAACAGGCCCGTCACGTCGAGTGTGCTCTGCTCGCCGGTCACGGTGTTCGTGATCCCGACGCCCGTCACCGCGTCGGTGCCGAAGATCTCGGTGACCTGGCTGTTCCACAGGAACTCGATCTTGGGGTTGGCGATCGCTCGGTCCTGCATGATCTTCGACGCGCGCAGTTCGTCGCGACGGTGGATCAAGGTGACCTTGTCGGCGAACTTGGTCAGGAACGTCGCCTCCTCGACGGCGGAATCACCGCCTCCGACCACGGCGATGTTCTGGCCGCGGAAGAAGAACCCGTCACAGGTGGCACACGTCGACAGACCGTGCCCGATGAGGCGTTGCTCGGCCTCGAGGCCGAGCATCAACGACTGGGCACCGGTGCTGACGATCACGGCGTTGGCGAGGTACAGCTGATCGCGCACCCACACCTTGTGCGGGCGTTCGCTGAAGTCGACCTTGGTCACCTTCTCGGTGAGGATCTCGGTGCCGAACCGGAGGGCCTGCGCACGCATGGCCTCCATCAGCTCCGGCCCCATGATCCCGTCGGCGAATCCGGGATAGTTCTCGACCTCGGTGGTCAACATGAGCTGCCCGCCGGGCTGGTCGCTCGTGCTCGACGGCTCACCTTCGATCAGCAGCGGCGACAGGTTCGCACGAGCGGTGTAGACGGCAGCGGTGAGGCCGGCGGGACCGGACCCGATGATGATGACGTCGCGGACGTCCGACATGGTGGTTCTCCCGAATCGAGGGGGCGTGGTGGAGCGCTGGACCGGGTGTCAGCTGACGCTGGCGTTGCGCTTCTTGAACAGGAACAGCCCGACGATGCAGAGAATTCCACCGACGATGAAGTAGCTGAGATAGACCGAGCGGGGGTGCGGCACGGCGAGGTCGAGCAGGGCCTGCAGGCCACGCATCGACATCGTGATCGTCACGACGAGGATGAACAAGCCGAGGAACGCGGCGATGATGCCGAAGACCAGCGCGCGAGCCGCCATGACGGCTTTGGTGGTCGTCTGCTCGCGGACGGTCCCGACGACACGGACGACCGTGTCGGTCGTGTCGGCCGCCCAGTTCGGATCGGTGAGGGGGTTCCCCGGCATGGCCGAGCACACTAGCCGCCCGGGCCGCCGATCGGCCATGGCCTGGCCGGTCAGGGCAGCGGCACCGACGCGATCCGGACGCAACCGTCCGCGAGGTGGGCGAGTGCCAACTCGCGCGATTCGTCGATGCCGACCACGACCTGCTGGTCGTCGTAGATCGCCAATCCGACGATCACGTCGACCGACGGGCATCTGGGCAGACCGAGCTCCTCGGCCAGCATCGACGCCGCGGTGTCGGCCTGTTCGGGAATCTCGGTCACCACGGTCGCGTCCTCGGGCAGGTCGCCCGACGACGGTGCCCCGACGGCGGTCGCGGCGAAGGCCGCCAGGTCGTCGAGGTCGGCCAGGATCGGCAGACCGTCCTCAGGTGGTGGCGCAGCGTCGTTGATGCCGGTGTCGAGCTCGAGTCCCGCGCCGTCGGTGGGGGCGGAGGCACGTTCGACCTCGGCCTCATCCAGCGCAGCGGCCGGGGCCGGAGCGTCAGCCGCGGCGGGAGACTCGCTCTCTCCGAGCTCAGCGGACATGACCGTCGCCGACGAGGCGTCGCTGTCGTCGTCGGTGCCGTTCACCGAACGCAGCAGCAACCCGCCGGCGAGCACCACGACGAGCCCCGCGGCTGCCGCCCCGAGCCACACGCTGGACATCGCTCCACGGCGGCGCGAGCCCGATCGCGCCGGAGCGGACATCGCCGCCACTCCGGCGGCGGCCGCACCATCGGCTCCGGTCGGGGTGACATCACGGAGCGAGCCGATCCGCTCAGCCTCCGGGAGGCGGTCCCAGGCGTCGAGTGCGGCGGCGAGATGCTGCTCGCGGGCCGAGATCGACGGGCTGGGGAGCTCGGCGAGCACCGCACGCACTTGCCGCAACCGGTCGACCTCACCCAGGACCTCGGGGCTGGCCTCCACCTGAGCGCGCGCGTCGGCATGGAGTTCGCCGTCGAGATACGCGCTCGCGAGGGAGGTCAGGTCGTCAGTCATCCGCTGTAGTTGGACGCTCGGAGGTGTCGGTCAGGTTCCCGCTGCCGGCGGAAACATCGGGCCCGGGTGTGGTGGGCAGCGGAGGGAGGGCGTCGAGCCGCAGGGCGTCGGCCAACTGGGCGCGCCCGCGGGCGATCCGTGATTTCACGGTACCGAGGGGCACGTCGAGGAGATCGGCGATGTCGCCGTAGTCGAGGTCGATGACGTCGCGCAGGACCACGACGACCCGGAAATCTTCGCTCAGGCTGTCGAGGGCCTCGTCGATCGCGAGCTGATCGTCGACGCGTCCGACCTGTCGGCCCGCCCGGTCGTCGACGAGATCGGGTGGGTCCTCGCCGACAGCGTGGAGCGACGGGCGTCGCTTGCGTTTGCGGAGCTCGTCGAGGGCGGCATTGGTGGCGATGCGATAGGCCCAGGTGCCGAACGACGATCGGCCGTCGAAGCGCGGGAGGTTGCGCACGATCTTGATCAGTGCCTCCTGGCAGGCGTCGTCGGCGTCACTCACGCTCCCGGTGATCCGCCGGCACACGGCGTGAACGCGGTCGTAGTGGCGTCGGAGCAGCTGATCGAGCGCGGCCCGGTCGCCGGCCTGGGCGGCGGCAACCAACTGGGCGTCGTCGAGCATGGCGATGCAGCGGAGCGTACCGAGGCGTGTGAGGCCCGCGCGGGACGGTCAGCCGTCAGCACGCCGACCCCGTGCGTTGGGGACGGGGCCGGACGAACGACCTCGCGAGCGGCGGAGCAATCAGACCAGGGTGATCTCGCCCAGGCGACCGCGGTACGGGCGCTCGGCGCTGCAGCTGCTGTCCCGACCGATCTCGTTCAGGAGCACGAGCATGTGGCGGGCAGGGACGGCCGGCAGCGCGGACACGACGGTGTCGGGTTCGCTGGCGAACGCCTTCGTGCCGAGTTCGGGGCCCCAGCCGTCGAGGTCGGCCGGAGCGACGTCGTCGGCGACGGCGAAGAACCGCAGCTGGTACGGCGCGTTGATCACGTCGACCGACAGTGCCTGCTGGGTGAGCTGGTCGAAGGAGACGACGAGACCGACGCCCCGCTTGGCGCCCATGTACTGCGAGTCGTAGCAGACGGTGCTCCAGGCGGTCGTGGGGTCGCCGTCGGCCAACGCGAGGACAGCTTCACCGTCGTTCTCCTCGTTGTCGCCGTCGGGGTCGAACGTGGTGACAGCGGCGATGGTGGCCGGTCCGGTGGGCGCGGCGCCGACCGTGTCGACGGGAGGTACCGCGACGCCGGTCTCGGTGGTGTCGGCGGGGGCGACGGTGCCGGCCGGGAGCACCGTCGTGGGCGAGACGACGTCGCCGACGTACCGCAGGTTGTACCAGAGGAGCCCGCCGACCACGAGTGCGACGAGAACGATCACCGCGATCACCACCATGCTGGGCTTCCAGCTGTGGGTCAGCCCCGTGGCGGTCGGCGGGTCGACACGCTCGGAACCCCGGGGTGGGGTGGGCTGACGAACCGGGCGGACCGGAACGGTAGGCCGCCGTTCGGGAGTGGTGAGCGCGTGGCTCCCCGCCGTGTGTGGCGCCGGCTGGACCGGAACGCTGCCGGTCCGCGAGACCTCGCCGGGGATGGCACCGACCA
This sequence comes from uncultured Ilumatobacteraceae bacterium, assembly GCA_964651825.1. Classification (GTDB taxonomy): domain Bacteria; phylum Actinomycetota; class Acidimicrobiia; order Acidimicrobiales; family Ilumatobacteraceae; genus Sva-07. The sequence goes on from CAZYWK010000004.1 coordinate 38,248, forward strand.
TGGAGGTGGTCGTCGGCGTGGAGTTCGTGATCGGTCCGCGGGTGGTGGCGGGCGGCTGCGGGCCGGTTGGGCGTGGGTCGGCTTGCTGGCGTGCCGGCGGTCGGCGAGGGGAGGGTGGCAGCGGACGCTCGATCTCGTCGGACGGCGCACGCCGGAACCGGCGGCCGAACGGGGCGATCGGTGTCCGCTCCGGGATCGTGTCGTCGACGACCGGCGGCCCCTCCGCGGCGGCGATGTGGAGGGCCTCGACGAGCTCCGCCCCGGTTGCCGGCCGGTTCGCCGGGTTGCGGGCGAGGAGTTGATGGATCACGGTGACGAGCGCCGTCGGCAGGGTGGCGCGCAGGCGCGCGAGGTCGGTCGGATCACGTTGCAGGCGGGCGAGGGCGGTGTCGGCGTCGGTCTCGCCGAGGAACGGCACCCGCCCGGCGAGGCATTCGTAGAGCACGAGACCCAGCGAGTACAGGTCGGCGCGGCCGTCGAGCTTCTTGCCCCGCACCTGTTCGGGCGACAGGTACTTCGCCGTGCCCATCATGATGTTGTCGCTCGTCAGATCGGCTTCGGGCGACTGCAGGCCCTTGGCGATCCCGAAGTCGGTGAGCAGGACCCGGCCGTCGGAGGTGATCATGATGTTGCCGGGCTTCACGTCGCGATGGACGAAGCCGGCCTCGTGGGCGTGGTCGAGCGCGAGGGCGACGCACGTGCCGATGTGACACGTGAGCTCGGGGCTCAGTCGCTTCTGGGTGTCGAGCAGCTGGCGCAGGCTCTTGCCTTCGACCAACTGCATCACCACGGCCTGGCGCCCGTCCTGTTCGAACACGTCATGGACCGCGACGATGTTCGGGTGGTTCAGGCTCGCCGCGGCGATCGCCTCGCGGCGGAACCGTTCGGTGACGATCTCGTCGGTGGCCAGGTTGGGTTTGAGCCACTTGACCGCGACCTTGCGGTCGAGCGTGAGGTCGACGGCGAGCCAGACCTCGGCCATACCGCCCTGAGCGAGCTGCCGTTGCAGTTCGTATCGCTGGGCGATGACCGTGGGGGACGAGGGCGGGGCGGCTCTGGACATGACGCTGCTCGAACGCTAGTGGGACAAGGCCGTCCGGCACCGGCAATGAAACGGCAGTTCGGCAGTTACCCCTTGATCTGGAACGCGACGCCGATCGTGCCGCGGCCGCCGTGGGTGCCGATGACGGGTCCGATCTCGCCGACGACGATCTCGCCCGGGGCGTACGGCCGCAGCATGTCGACGAACACGTCGACGTCGCTGCAGTCGGCATGGAGCACAGCGAGGTTCTCGATCGCGCCGTCGTAGCTCTTCACCTTGTCGACGAGGAACGCCAGCGCCTTGGAACGCGTCCGCTGCTTGCCGCCCTGCTCGACGACGCCACCGGTGACCTCGATGATCGGCTTGATCGCCAGGGCGGTGGCGAGCAGCGCCTTGGCGTTGCCGATCCGCCCACCCTTCTTCAGGTTCTCGAGTGTGTCGAGTGCGCCGAAGACGCGGGTGCGTTCGATGAGGTCGAGCGCGGTCGCCTCGACGTCGTCGATCGTGCCGCCCTCGGCGGCGAGACGGGCACAGGCGAGAGCGATCGTGCCGAGGCCGAGGGTGATGCTGCGACTGTCGAGCACCCGCACGTCGAGGTCGATGTCGGGGTCGGACACGATCGTGCGGGCGGCGAGCTGCGCGCTCTGCATCGTGGCCGAGAGCGCGGACGACAGCGACACCACGACGATGCCGGTGGCGCCGTCGGCGGCGAGGCGGCGGTACGCCTGCTCGAACTGTCCCGGTGCTGGTGCGGCGGTCTCGGGGAGCTTGGGCGAATTGACGCACCGCGACCAGAACTCCTCGGTCGAGAGCTCCTCGCGGTCGACGAACTCCTCGTCGCCGAACCGGATCGTCAGGGGCACGATCGTGATGCCGAGCTCGTCGGCGATCGGGCCTGGCAGGTCGCAGGAGCTGTCGGTGACGATGCGGATCGCAGGCGAATTCACGGGATGCAATGCTACGGCGCTGCGCTCGGGTGGCGGTCACGACCCTGTTCGAGTGCAGCGCGACGCTTGCCCCGCCAGTGTGCGAACCACCAGCTGAGCAGCACGAGGACGAACGCCGCGGTCAGCACCTGGCCGAGCCCGGTGAACGCCGTGACGCGCGACGTGATCGTCACGGGCTCGGCGATCGATTCTCCGGCCGGTGTCAGCACCTCCACCCTGATCGGCGAGGTGCCGTTCGACTTCGCCCGGACGGGGATGATCAGCGATGTCTCGTCGTTCGGGCGCAGGGTCACCTGGTGGTCCCCTGTGTCGGTGGCGCCGGGGTCGGCGTCGGGTGGGGTCGAGTCGGGGAAGGAGAGCTTGGGTGACGACATGCGCAAGATGACGGCGAGCGGATCGGGCGAGGTGTTGCCGACCTGGACCTCGATGTCGCCCGAGCGGCCCGTCAGGGTGAACGTGAACGGCGTCGGTGGCACGACGGCGTCGCGGACGGCGTCGGCTTCGGCCTGCACGTCGGCGGCGACGGCGGCCGCCTCGTCGTCGTCGATCGCGGTGGTGAGGAGCGCACCGAGCTCGTCGGCCCAGCGTTGCGGGCGGGGGTCGTCCGCGGGGAGCATCGACCCGGCGCTGGCGGCGCTGAGTGCGGTCGCATCGATCAGGGCGACACGTTCGGCCAGCGACGGCCCTGCATCGGCCGGCAGGTCCACCACGAGAGGTTGGCCGCCGACGGCCTGGACGTCGGTGGTCCCGGTCAGGGTCGATGCGAGTGTGAACTCGACGCTGGGAGTCGTGGCGGCCAGGGCCTCGAGCCCTTGCAGCAGGCGGGGGTCGGGGACACCGATGTCGGGGGTCGACAGGACACGGCTGCGGTCGAGGCGTGCGGTGTCGTCGACGAGCATCGACGTGATCGTCTCGACCGCCCACTCGATGGCCGTCGAGGTGGACAGGATCTCGTCGGTGGCGTCGGCGGTCAGGTCGTCGGAGATCGAGTCGACGACCAGCAGCGGCAGCGTCCCACCGTCGGGGAGCGCGACCGTCGCGAGCAGATCGGTGGCCGGGAGCTCGTCGTCGATGGTGGCCCGGTACATGTCCTGACTCATCACGAGCAGGCGGACACCCAGATCGCGAAGCTCCTGGGCGCCGGCACTGCTCAGCGGCTCGAGCACGATCCAGGTGTTGCGCCGTGACGGCGTGGTCGGCACCGCGGCGGTGAGCATGTCCTCGCCGGCGCTGAGGAGCCGGGCGAACTCGTCGGCACGGTCGACCGCCACCGCTGACGACACGTCGAGCGGGACGGCGGGGACCGACGTGAACTCGTCGCCCGTGAGCGCCTCGGCCAACGCCGCCGCGCCGTCGTCGGTGCTGGCGGCCTCCGCGACCACAGGGGGCGGTGCATCGATGGTGACGGGACCGTCGACGGCGGTCGCCAGCCCGACCGCCTCGTCGAACCGGGCGGCCGCCGCGGCGTCGCCGGGGCGGATCGCGGTGATCACCGAGAGGTCGAGCGGCCGCGGTGTCGACGCCGTCGCGGCGGGGCCGGCGAGCCGCTGGACGATCGTGCCGTGCGTGGCCACGGGGAGCAGGCCACCCTGACCGGTGGCGGCGAGCAACTCGGTGCGGACCGGGTACAGCCCGGGTGCGTCGAACTTCAGCCGCTCGCCGACGCTCGTCCCCGAGTCGGTCGGCACGTCGAGGGTGAGGAGCGCGGCACCGTCGGTGTCGAAGGTGATCACCGACCGGGCATCGCCGATCTCGATGCCGTCGATCGCGTTGTCGCCGAACGCGTTCCGGTTGACGTCACCGCCGACCAGCCGGTCGATGTCGCGGGCGGTCGTATCGCTCGCGAACGCCGGATAGTTCGTGACCCGCACGACCAGCCCGAGTGGCTCCGGTGGCGGCACGGTGGTCGTCGGCACCGCAGTGGTCGGCGGAGCCGGGGTGGCGGCTGCGGTGTCCGTCGTGGCAGCGCCTGGCTCGACGGGAGCGGTCTCCGCGGCCGCGATGGTCGTGGTCGTTTCGGGGGCCAGCGTGGTGGTGGTCGTCGCCGGTGGTGGCGGCGCGAGCTCGAGCGACGCGAGGTCACCGGTCAGCCGGTAGACGAGATGGATCGACTCGTCGGGACCGAACGCGTAGTGCTGCTCGACGAGCGCGATGCGGATGCCCACCTCGGCGGTCTGGCCAGGTGCCACCACGCCAGGTGTGGTCGGGGCCAGTGGCGGCGTGGCCGCGGCGTGACCGAACGCCGAGAGCACGGCGAGGGCCAACACGGCGCCGGTGCCGCCGAGCAGTCGTCGTCGGCCGGCCATCACGAGATCGCGTCGAGCGTGAGCTCGAGCAGCACGAGCGTGTCGTGCCGACGCTCGAATCCGAACGACGCGTACAGCGCCAGCGCGGCGTCGTTGTCGGTCGCGGTGTTGACCATCGCGTGGCCGGCACCGCGCGACCGCATCCAGGCGAGCGCGTCGGCCACCAGGAGGCGGGCCGAACCCTGGCGGCGGTGGGACGGATCGACGGCCAGCCGCTGCAGGTACCCCGTGCGATCGGCGACGCCGCTCATCGCGAAGGCGACCATCGAGCGGTTGGTGACGATCGATCGGGTGCGGCTGTGCGGGGTGGCGTGGACGATGTCGGCCAATGCATCACGGTCGTTGCCCCACTCCGGACCGAACGCCCGGGCGTCGACGGTGGCGGCCTCGTCGAGGTGACGCCGTCGCAGCGGGCGGGTGCCGCGGGAACGATGTGTGACGTCGCCGTCGGTGAGCGTGCGATCGAGCAGGGCCAACTCGTCGATGGTCCGGAATCCGGCGTCGCGGAACGGTTGGACCGATCCGGGAAACAAGGCGCCGGTGCGGATCGCCGTGGACCCTCGGTCACGGGCGGTCCGGATCCAGCCCCGGAGGTCGTGGTCGGTGGGCACCATGTGATGGTCGAGCAGGACGAGTTGGGCGATGTCGGATCGATACGGCCACGATCCGAGTCGAGCTCGGACGCGACGTTCGGTGCTGGTCGCCTCCACGCCGTTGACGGTACTCGTGCAGCGCACGCTCCCGACCGTCGCCGTAGCCTGCCGTGCGATGTTGCCCGCACGTTTCGAGCCGATCCTCGACGAACTCGCTCCCCTCGTGGAGCGCTTCCGCGCGCACGGCCACCGCCTCTACCTGGTCGGCGGTTCGGTGCGCGACCTGCTCGTCCAGCACGATCGTGTCGACTTCGATCTCGATCTCACCACCGACGCCCGACCACCGGAGATCAAGGCGTGCCTGGAGGGTTGGGCCGACGCGTTGTGGACGCAGGGCGAGAAGTTCGGCACGATCGGCGCGCACAAGCACGACGCCGCGGGCGGCAGGCGGGTCTACGAGATCACCACGTTCCGGTCCGAGGCGTACACCGACGATTCGCGCAAGCCCCACGTGGTGTTCGCCGACGAGGTCGACAGCGACCTGTCGCGGCGCGACTTCACCGTCAACGCGATGGCCCTCGAGCTGACCGGCGAGTCGGGGGCCCCGACGCTGATCGATCCGTTCGGGGGTGCCGCCGATCTCGCCACGCGGACGCTCCGCACCCCCGTCGCGCCGGAGGTCAGCTTCGGCGACGACCCGTTGCGCATGCTGCGGGCCGCCCGCTTCATCGCCGGCTATCAACTGGCGCCGATCGACGAACTGGTCGCCGCGGTGACGGCGATGGCCGGGCGCCTGGAGATCGTGTCGCCCGAGCGGATCCGCGACGAGTTCGACAAGCTGATCACCGTCGACCACCCGTCGGCGGGGCTGTGGTTCCTGGTCGACACCGGTCTGGCCGACCAGTTCCTGCCGGAGCTCCCCGCCATGCGCCTGGAGAACGACCCGATCCACCGCCACAAGGATGTACTCAGCCACACGATCGCCGTCGTCGAGAACGTCCAGCGTCGCGACGACGGACCGGACTTCGACTTCCGGCTCACCCGCCTCGCTGCCTTGTTCCACGACATCGGCAAGCCGAAGACCCGCGGCTATCTGGAAGGCAAGGGCACCACGTTCCACCACCACGACGCGGTCGGTGCCCGCATGACCCGCAAGCGGATGACGGCCCTGCGCTACTCGAACGACGACGTGGCCAAGGTGACCGAGCTCGTCGCCTTGCACCTGCGCTTCCACACCTACGCGATGGGGTGGTCCGACTCAGCGGTGCGGCGGTACGTGCGCGACGCCGGCGAGCTGCTCGGCGAGCTGAACGTGCTGACCAGGTGCGACTGCACGACCCGCAACGAACGCAAGGCGGCGCGCCTGGCCAAGCGGATGGACGAGCTGGAGGAACGCATCGGCGAGCTCAGTGCCGCCGAAGAGCTCGCCGCGATCAGGCCGCAGCTCGACGGCAACGAGGTGATGCAGTTGCTCGATGTCTCTCCTGGGCGCGCGGTCGGCGAGGCGATGAACTTTCTGCTCGAGATCCGCCTCGAGGAAGGCCTGCTCGACGACGACGAGATCCGTCGCCGCCTCCTCGACTGGTGGTCCCGGAGATGATCGAGGGTCCGCCCTCCCGGGAGGCTGCACACGTACCGTGATGGGCCGTGGAGGCACAGGCGGGAGCACTCATCGCGGTCGGGGTGATGGCGATCGTCGCCATCGTCGCGACGCTGATGGAGGCGCGCTGGTTCGGCCGCCGGATGCGCGGCACGATCGACGAGCTGTCGCGCACCCGCGCTGAGCTGCGCCAGTTGCTCGACGACCTCCCCGACGCCGTCATGGGCCTCGACGAGCACGGCGTGATCGAGACCGCCAACGCGAGGGCGGCCGCGCTGACGGGGCGGTCGGTGGAGGACCTCGTCGGCCGTTCGTTCCTCGGGATGGTCGGCGAGGACGACCGCGGCATGGTGACCGAACGATGGGACATCGCCGCCGACGTGAACCGCTCGGCGGACGACAGCACGGCCACCGGTGCCAGCGCCTACCTCTCGGTGTTCGAACTGGTCGATGCCTCCGGCGTGGCGCATCTGACCGAGGCCACGCTCCACCGGTCGTCGCTGACGGCTGGCGCGCTGGTCGCGATCTTGCGCGACCTGACCGATCGGCAACGCAGCTCGGCGGCGCTGGAGCAGGCCCGCCGCCGGTTCCAGCAGGCGTTCCATTCGGCGCCGACCGGGATGGCGCTGGTACGTCTCGACGACAGCCGCATCGTCGACGCCAACCAGTCGCTCGCCGACATGCTCCGGCGGCCGGTCGATTCGCTGCTCGGGATCGGAATCCGCGAGATCACCCATCCCGACGACCTGCGGGCCGCGGCGACGCAGCGGGCGCGCCTCGAGCTCGGGATCGCCGACACGTATCTGCTCGACCAGCGCTACCTGCGCAGCGACGGGGAGTACGTGTGGGCCCGGACTCGCGTGTCGGTGACCGAGGACGACGGCGTGGCGTTGGCGATCACGCACATCGAAGACGTCACCGACCAGCGCCTCACCGCCGAGCGGCTGACGCACGCCGCGACGCATGACGGTCTCACCGATCTGGCCAACCGCGACGCGGTCGTCGCCCTGCTCGATGATCTCCTCGGGGCCGCCCAGATCGGACAGGTCGCCGCGTTGTTCGTCGACCTCGACAACTTCAAGATGGTCAACGACAGCCTCGGTCATGCGGTCGGCGACCGGGTGCTCCAGGAGATCGCGGCGCGGCTCGTCGAGGCGGTGCCTCAGCGGGAGCGGCTCGGACGGTTCGGCGGCGACGAGTTCGTCGTCGTCCTCGACGACAGCGTCGATCCGGCGGCGACGGCCGAGGCGGTGCGCCGTGCCGTGCAGCGACCGATATTCGTCGACGGTCGAGAGGTGATCATCACCGCCAGCATCGGAGTAGCGCTGAACACGCCCGGGGCACGCGCGGTCGACCTCGTCCGCGACGCCGACGCCGCGATGTACCGGGCGAAGGCCGGTGGGCGCGACCGGATCGCCGCTTTCGCTCCCGACTCGCGACCCGTGCTGGTCGACGGGCTGCGCACCTCGACCGAACTGCGACGCGGCCTCGAACGTGGCGAGATCGTCCCGTACTTCCAACCGATCGTCGACCTTGCGGCCGGGCACGTCGTCGGTTTCGAGGTGCTGGCGCGCTGGCTGCATCCCGAGCGCGGCCTGCTGCTGCCGGGGCAGTTCATGCCGCTCGCCGAGGAGGCCGGCCTGATGGGTGAGCTCGGCGAGCGGGTGCTGCGCGACTCGCTCTCGCAGCTCGCCCGCTGGCGTGCCGTCGGGCTGTCGTTCGCGACGTGCTCGCTGGCCGTCAACGTGGCCAGCCAGCAGCTCGTCGACGACGCCTTCGTCGGCATCGTCGCCGACGCGCTCGGCGAGACCGGTATCGACGCGGGGTCGCTCTGGCTGGAGATCACCGAGACCGCACTGATGGCCGACACCAACGCTGCCACTCGTGCGCTGCGTGGTCTGCGCGGTCTGGGACTGCACCTGTCGGTCGACGACTTCGGCACCGGGTACTCGTCGCTGACGTACCTCAAGCGCTTCCCGGTCGAGGCGATCAAGATCGACCGCTCGTTCGTCACCGGTCTCGGTCTCGAAGCCGACGACACCTCGATCGTCGAGGCAGTCGTCCGGCTCGGCCATTCACTCGGCCTCACCGTGGTCGCCGAGGGGGTGGAGACCCCGCTGCAGCTGAACCGCCTCCGCGAGCTCGCCTGCGACCGGGCGCAGGGCTACCTGTTCGGCCGCCCCCGCCCCGCCGGCATCACCGAATCCGAACGAGTGGATTCGCGGGGTCAGGCGACGCGCGTCGATTGACCGCCCGAGGCACGCGCCAGCGACGAGGCCGAGCCTTCGCTCGCGCCAAGTCCCTTCAGGTGGCGTCGTGGCGTGGGTGGGGTGACCGGTACTCCCGGCGGCGAGCGAGTGCGGACACCGTCAGCACGACGCCCGATGTCGCTGCTACGAGCCCTCTTTGCGGGCGCGGAGGATGAGCGTGGTCGGCGCCGGGCTCGCCGCCGATACGCCGAGCTCGAGGAGTTGGTCGACACGGAAGTTCGAGCGACCGAGCGCGATGAACCACTCACTGACCGTTCGTGGCCCGGATCCGTACGGGTGCTCCGCCGACACGCCGGCGTACGGATGGGGCACCGAGATGACGAACGGCATGCTCGGCTTCAGGATCCGGTGCACCTGACGCAGCAGCCGGCTGAGGTCGTCGATCTCGAGCAGGGTCTGGGCGGCGACCGCGACGTCGCACGTCGCGGAGGTGATGTCGCCGAGGTCGGCGAGATCGGTCGCCAGGCCCTGCACGCTGACCTCGGCGACCTCGGCAGCATGGCGGACCTCGGCCAGCTTGGCCGGGTCGGGGTCGACGGCGATCGCCTTGGCGCCGTTCGACGCGAACGTCACCGAGTTGAGCCACGGTGACACGCCGACTTCGACGGTGCGCCAACCCTCGGCGACCTCGCCACAGAGGCGGAGCTCGCGATCGCCAGGAATGTCCGATCCGTAGATGATGTTGGCTGCCACGATTGTCAGTGTGCCCCGTCGCAGCCGACGCGGCGGGGATCTCACGATCCCAGTACCCTTGCGCCCGATGGCTTTCACGGTCGGCGCGCTGCGTGGCACGGACGATTCGCGCGGCATCGTCGACCACCGACTCGCGCGGCGGATGTTGATCAGTCAGGTGCGCAAGGGACGGCTCCCGCTCGACCAGGTGTGCGACGCCCATCCGGAGCTGATCCGTGCGGCCCGCAACGTCGGCACCGTCACCACCACGCGCTGCCCGATCTGTGAGGAGACCGACCTCCGCCTCGTCACCTACGTGTTCGGTCACGGGCTCTCGCCGCAGGGCCGGTGCGTGTCGACGGCCAAGGAGATGCGTCAGCTCAACACCCGAGCGGCCGAGCTCAGCGCGTATGTCGTCGAAGCGTGCATCGAGTGCCGCTGGCATCACCTGCTGCGCGTCATCCCGGTGGGTGGCCGCCGATGACGTGTCGATCGGCTCGGCCGTGTCGATTGGCTCGGCCTCACGGCGAGTTTTGGCGCGACGATTGAGGTCGGCCGAGCGCAGCCTCGTCGCTGGCGCTTCCCTCGGCTGGCGGCGTGGGTTCGCCGCGGTGGCTCTGGCGTTGGGTCTGCTCGCCGCCTGCGGATCGGATGGACCGCCGAACTCCGATGCCAGCACGGACACGTCGCCGCCGACCACGACTTCCCTCCCGTCCGACTCCGACAGATCGGGCTCGACGACCGCGGGCCCGGTTCCGACAGATCCGCCGGCGGCGTCCACGGTCGAGTCCGAACCAGCGGGTGGTGTCGAGCCGGAGGGTTTCACCACGGTGCGGGCCACGATCACCGATCCGGCCGGCGAGGAGTGTGAGGTGTGTCTCTGGCTCGCCGATTCGCCCGACGAGCGCGGCCGGGGGCTGATGGGTGTGACCGACCTCGGCGACGCGGTCGGGATGGCGTTCGTGTTCGAGCAACCGACGAACGGTGCGTTCTACATGTTCCAAACCCCGACCCCACTGTCGATCGCCTGGTTCGCACCGAGTGGATCCTGGGTCGGTGCGAACGACATGGAGCCGTGCACCGACAAGCCGGCCAACGAGTGCCGGCTCTACAGTCCGGGCGCCGACTACGACCTCGCGATCGAGACGTTCGAGGGCGGTCTCGGCGATCTCGGGCTCGTGGAGGGCTCGACGGTCGTGCTGATCGACGGCACCGAAGCGCTCGACTGTGACACCCCCTCTTCATAGTGGAGGGCATGAGAACTGAGCGCGGCCGCTATCGTGGCCCGGTCCATATTGGCCCTGCCCCAGCAACGGGGCTCCCGGCACGCCACCGTCATCGTGAACGTGCAGGGATCCGAAGGGAGGTTGCACACGCATGAATCGTGCGTACGAATTGATGATCATCATCGACGGCGACGTCGATGACCCCAAGGCGCAAGCCTGGATGAAGACCGTCACCGAGGCGGTCGCCACCGCCGGTGGTGAGCTCCACGGCAAGATCGATTGGTGGGGCAAGCGCCAGTTCGCCTACCCGATCAACAAGAAGCCGTCGGGCTACTACCTGGTGGCCGAGATCGTGGCGCCGGGCGGTTCGCTCGACGAGCTCGAGCGCACGCTCCGTCTCGCGGACGACATCGTCCGCCACAAGCTCATCCGGCTGCCCGATGCCGAGGCCGTGCGCCGAGGCATCGCCGTCACCGCTGCCTGACCGGCAACGGGCAACAGCAACAGGGGAATCACATGGCATCGGAAAACTCCGTCACACTTGTCGGGAACCTCACCAAGGATCCCGAGCTGCGCTACACCACGACCGGCCGGGGCGTCGCGAGCTTCGGGCTCGCCGTGAACCGTCGCTACCAGCAGAACGGTGAGTGGCAGGAGCAGGTCTCCTTCTTCAACGTCGTCGCCTGGGGCGACCTCGGCGAGAACGCAGCTGCCAGCCTGAACAAGGGCAACCGCGTCATCGTCACCGGTCGTCTCGAGCAGCGCTCGTACGACACCAAGGAAGGCGAGAAGCGCAACATCACCGAAGTGGTCGCCGACGAGCTCGGCCCGAGCCTGCGCTGGGCGCATGCTCAGATCGAGCGCATCAGCCGTGACTCCGCCGACGGCGGGTCGGGCGGCGGCACCGGCGGTGGCGGCGGCAGCCGCACCCCTGATCCGATCTACGGCGAAGAAGAGCCGTTCTGATCCGTCCGATCCACAGCTGGCTCGACCGCCGGCTCGATCCACCACTCGATCACTGATCTCATCGTTAGGAACAACCAATGGCAAGCAAGAAGAACCGCGCTCGTACGAGCCGTGACCTGAACCCCCGCAAGTTCAAGAAGAAGACCAGCGTCCTCGTCATCGAAGACGTCGAGTACATCGACTACAAGGACGTCGACCTGCTGCAGCGCTTCATGAGCGATCGGGGCAAGATCCGCAACCGCCGTGTTGCCGGCAACACGCTGCAGCAGCAGCGTGAGGTCGCGAACGCGATCAAGATCGCGCGTGAGATGGGCCTGCTCCCGTACGCCAAGCGCGTGGCCTCCACCCGTACCGGTGGTCGTCGCGACGGTCGTGACGGGCGCGACGGTGGCCGCGAGGGCGGCCGTCGTGACGAAGGCACGAACGACAACGTCGAGGCGACCACGATCGACGACGCCGTCGGGACCGCCGAATCGTTCGATGGCGTGAGCGAGGAGGCCTGACATGCGGGTGATCCTCCGCTCCGACCTCGCCGGTCTCGGCAAGCGCGGCGACATCGTCGAGGTGGCCGATGGCCACGCCCGCAACTTCCTGCTCCCCAAGGGTCATGCGATCCCGGCGAGCGACGGTGCGGTCGACCAGGCGGCGCGCATGCGCAAGGCCCGCGACCTCCGCGACTCGAGCGCCCGCGACGCCGCCACGGCGATCGCCAGCAAGCTCGTTCCGATGATCATCACGGTTCCGGCCAAGGCCGGCCCCGAGGGCAAGCTGTTCGGCTCGGTCACCTCGAGCGACATCGTCACCGCGGTGCGCGACGAGACAGGCATCGAGCTCGAGCGTCGTCAGCTCGAAGTAGACACCATCAAGACCCTCGGTCAGCACACGGTCACCGCGTCGCTGCACCACGACGTCAGCTTCCCGATCCGTCTGGAAGTCGTCGCCGCTGCCGACTGAGCCATAACGATCGGCTCGGCCACACCACGAGTCCACAGTGATCGTCCGTTTCCCACAGGCGATCAACAGGCAAGACCCAGGGTTGTGCGTCTTCCTCCGCACAGCACTGTGTTGAGAGAGTGGTGACCCCATGTCCGGCACAGCAGATTTCCCGACCGACCGATCCGAGCGGACCGTACGTCCGCAACGATCGGCCGGGCGGATACCTCCCCACAACCTGCAGGCCGAAGAGTCGGTGCTGGGGGCGCTGCTGCTGTCCCGCGATGCCATCGGGGTCGTCGGTGAGGCGGGGCTGAAGGTCCGCGACTTCTACAACCCGGCCCACCAGCAGATCTTCGACGCCATCCGGTCGATCTACTCGTCGTCGGGCCCCGTCGACGTCGTCACCGTCGCCGACGAGCTGCGCCGCCACGGCGTGCTCGACGAGCTCGGCGGCATCGAACGGCTCAACGAGCTCCAGAACGCCACGCCGTCGGTGTCGGGCGCCGAGCACTACGCCCGCATCGTGATGGACACGGCGCTGCTGCGCAGGTTGATCCACACCGCCGGAGAGATCACCGACATCGCGTTCAGCGAGCCCGACGACGTCGTCAAGGCGGTCGACCTCGCCGAGTCGAAGATGTTCGAAGTCGCCGAGGACCGCGTCGTCGACTCGACCCGGCCGATCCAGGAGCTCCTCAACGAGACGATGGATCAGCTCGAGGAGAACTACGAGCGCGGCGACACGATCACCGGCGAGGCCACCGGCTACGACGATCTCGACGAGCTCCTCTCCGGCCTGCAGAAGTCGACCCTCAACATCGTCGGGGCGCGCCCGGCAATGGGCAAGTGCGTGGCCTGGTTCACGCCGATGGTGGATCTCGAAACCGGTGACCGGATCACCGCGAGCGAGATGATGGAACGCTCGATCGAGCGAGGTCGACTCTTGGTGCGATCGGTCGATCAGACGCATTCGATCGTCACGGCCACGGCGTCGATGTGCCTCGACGACGGCGTCAAGCCGGTGTTCACGCTGCGAACTCGGACGGGGCGCGAGGTGACGGTCACCGCCGTGCATCCGTTCTTGACGGCCAGGGGATGGCAGCCGCTCGAAGCGGTCCAGGTCGGCGATTTCGTCGCCGTGCCGACCGACGTCGGCGGGTTCGGCTCCGATGACCTCCCAGGTCCGGAGATCGACATCCTCGCGCTCATGCTGGGTGACGGCTGCGTGGTCGCCGGGCACACGTCGCCGACACTGACCACCGCACTCGAGGCTGTTCGCCATGTCGCGGCAGCGGCGGCCGCCGAACTCGGGAGCGGCCTCGTCGAGGCCGGCACTGCTGGTGTCGCCACGACGTGGCGCTTCTCGACCGGGCACCATGGCGGCAAACCGAATCCGGTGACGGAGCTGTTGCGGCGCCACGGCGTCTGGAACGTGAACGCGCATCAGAAGCACGTCCCCGCGGCGATCTTCCGGCTTCCCAACCGATCACTCGCTCGGTTCCTGAACCGCTTGTTCGCCACGGACGAGACGGCCTGGACCGCGAGCGCCGGATACGCGCGCATTGGATACTCATCGGTTTCGAAGCGATTGATCGACGACGTCGCCCATCTCGTCAGGCGCTTCGGCGTGCGAGTCAGTGTCCGTGTCCGGAACGTTCCGTACCGCGGCATGACGCGGACGGCCTACGAACTCGAGATCATGGATGGTCCGTCCATTCTCCGGTTCGCAGACACGATCGGGATCTTGGGGAAGGAAGCTGCCGTGGAGACGGCGTGTGGCCGGGCGCGCCGTTCTGGTCGGGAGGGTCGTGGCGCCGACCTGATCCCGACCGAGGCCTGGGATGACGTCATCAAAGCCAAGGGCGCGTTGAGCTGGACGGAGGTCAGCCGTCGGGCAGGACGAGCGTCGACGTACGACTGGCACCCGAACCGTCGGGGACAACTCCATCGGTCGACGGTTCAGGCGCTGGCCGAGGTGCTCGATAGCGACGAGCTCCGGAAGTGGGCATCGCCCGACGTGCTCTGGGAGCGGGTCGTCTCGGTCGAGCCCGCCGGGCATGAACGAGTCATCGACTTCACGGTTCCCGAGCACCACAACTTCGTTGCCGCCGACTTCATTCTGCACAACACCGCGTTCGGGCTCGGGCTGGCGACGCACATCGCCAAGCACAGTGGCAAGCCGGTGCTGGTGTTCTCCCTCGAGATGGGCCACAGCGAACTGACCCAGCGCATCCTGTCGAGCGAGGCCAAGGTCGATTCGACCAAGCTGCGCACCGGCAAGCTGAGCGAGAGCGACTGGTCGAAGATCGGCCTCGCCGTCGGGCGGCTCGAGGTGCCGCTGTTCCTCGACGACAACCCGCAGGTCACCGTGATGGAGATCCGCGCCAAGGCGCGGCGGATCAAGGCCCAGCACGGCGGACTGTCGCTGATCCTGATCGACTACCTGCAGCTGATGAGCGGCAACGGAGCATCGGAGAACCGTCAGCTCGAGGTCAGCGAGATCAGCCGCAGCCTCAAGGTGCTCGCTCGCGAGCTCGAGGTGCCGATCGTCGCCCTCAGCCAGCTCAGCCGCAACCTCGAATCACGATCCGACAAGCGGCCGATGCTGGCCGACCTGCGTGAGTCGGGCAGCCTCGAACAGGACGCCGACGTCGTGATGTTCCTGTACCGCGACGAGGTCTACAACCCGGAGTCGCCCGACAAGGGTTCGGCCGAGGTCATCGTCGCGAAGCACCGCTCCGGGCCGATCGGCATCAAGCGGCTCGTCTTCCTCGGGCAGTACACCCGCTTCGACAACGCGGCCCGCTCGATCTGAGCCGGATCAGCTCACCACTACCGCATCCCGAGGGCTTTGGCCGCGGTGGGGGCGGCGCCGAGCACCGTCGCATAGACGAGTGGTTCACCCCACGTCGCGATGCCGGGAGCCCCGACGGTGTGGAGCTGGGAGTTCGCTCGTAACCAGTCGCCGTACCGGAGCCAGAGCTCACGCTCGGCGCGCCCCTTGGCCGTGAGGTTCGTACCGGTCAGCACCGTCGCCGCGAGGGCGAGCACCGGACCGAGGAACGTGACGGTCCACGCGAGCCACGAGCTCCCACCGCTGGCGATCAGGGCGAGGACCCCCATCGCGGCCGACGCAGGGATCAGCACCCACGAGGTCAGGATCACGCGCAGCAGACCCTGCCGCCGCGCTTCGCGGAAGGCGATCCTGGAGAGCCGGCGCTTGACGGCGGGGCCACCGTCACCCCACAGCGGCGGGCCCGTCAGCGTCGCCGTCGCGGTGAGCTTGCCCTGCGGGCGCAACTCAGCCAGTACCGCTTCCTCGAACGGCGTCGTTCCACGGGCACCAGCGGGGATCCTCAACGTGTAGCGCGTCGAGTCGATGCCGTCGATCTTGATCACACCGCGGTGCGCGAGCGACAGCAGCGTCGCTCCCACCGCGGAACGCTCGCCAGGCCCCGAGTCGCCGACCACCATCGCCACCAGAGCCGGCTCGAGATCGCTCGGTGGGCTGAACGTCGCGTCGCGATCGATCGGCGTGTCGGGCCGATCCGCGGCGAGCGCGCGGGCGGCCGCCGCCATCCGAGAGATGATCCACACCGCGAGCGCCACCCACATCGCGGTGAGCAACACGGCCGCGGCGATCCGACCGATCGGAGCGCTCGAGGTCGGCTCCTCGAGCGGTTCGTCGGAGGCGGCACGCGTCGCGTCCCACACCTGGGCTGCGGTCTCACCGGTCACTGCCTCCGGCACCTCCGAGCTGGTCGGTGCATCGGGCGCGGCGGCGACGGGGAGCCAGGCGAGCATCCCCGCGGTATCCGCGCCGGGCACGACGCCGACAAATCGGAACGCTCCGTCGTCTTCGCCGGCTCGCAGCTGATCAACATCGCTGATCGCGACCCGTGCACCGGTCAGGTCCTGGGCGAACAACGCGCCGATGATCGAACTGTGGCCGTACCCGTCGACACCGAGGTAGCAACGAGCACAGGGAAACAGCCCGTTGTTGGAGCTGTCGATGATCGCGAAGTCGACGATGACCCCGTCGCTGTAGCGGGTGACGGCGCCGACCCGTTCGTAGCTGACGGTGAGGGTGTTGCGCGACTGCACCGTCCCGTACCGCCCTGACGAGGTGCTGATCGGGACGCCGTCGGCGGTGACGAAGCGGGCCCCACTCGGCAACCGGATGTCGCTCTCGCGTACCTGGTCGTCGCCGAAGTCGTACACGATCGTGACCGCGAGCTGGCCGTCGCTCGACACGGTCCCCGCCCACGTGATGCTCACCAGGCCGGCGAGCGGCAGGTGGTAGCGCACATCCGGTTGGCGGGCCCGCAGCCACGCCTGGAGCGGGAGCAGCCCGAGGACGAGCACCAGCACGACGGCGGGGAGGCGATGGAGGGTCCGCACTTCAGTTCTGATCCACGACCGTGACGGTTCCGTCGAGGTCCGCGAAGAGGATGGCCAGGCTGCCGCGAGCGTCGACGAGGTTCATCCGCCATGACAGGCCGAGGTCGTAGGACAGCTCGATGCTCAGACGTGGCATGTCGATCTGCAGCGTCGGATACCGCTCGGCGAGGCCGTCGACGAGCGCGGTGATCGCGTCGACACGTATCGCCGAGATGGGGAACGTCGTGTCCTCTTCCATGAACCGGGGCTCGCCGACGGAGATCCCGGAGCTCTCCGACCAGTAGATGCCGCGCTCCCGGCTCGGTGACTCCGGGTCGATGATCGTGGCCCAGACGTTCTCGTCGTCGAAGTACAGATCGCTGATCCGATCCACCCCGGGGAACTCGGTGTGCAGGTCGTCGAGTGCCGGCCCGAGAATCCTCGGATCGGAGTCCGGGCCCTCCGCAGTGAGCCCAGCGGTGTCGCGCAGCACGAGCGCGTCGAGCTGTGGCGACTCCGCTGGTGTGGCCGGTTGCGGAGCGAACGCCGGCGCGGTGACCTCGCGGGCGTCGTCGTAGGAGACGCTCCGTGTGCTGCACCCGGTGAGCGCGACCGCAACCACAGCGATCGGCATCCATCGGTCCGCACCCACGCTGCGTTTCTACTCCCGCCGGGACCTCGGGCGAGCCATCGTGCGCGAACCGCGGCGTCACCAGTGGCGAAGGTCGACCGGCCAGCGGTCGACGACCGCGCCGTCCTCGTGGACCCACAGCTGTTCGTGTCGCGCGACGGTGGGGTCGACGTGGGCGGGCCAGATCGTGGTCCGGTCGCCGACGTTCCAGTCACCGAGCTCGCGGGGCAGCAGCGTGGTGTGTTCGTCGGAGCAGAAGAAGACCTCGCCGTCGTCCCACGCCGGATTGCCGTGGTCCATCCCGAGCGACTTGAGTCCGGCGTCGATGACGATCCAGCCCTTCTGGTTCACCGAGATCACGGTGGCGAGCACCGACAGCGCCTGCTCGAACGGCAGGTCCAGTTCGGCGTACTGCGTGTCCATCAGCGTGTACGAACCGGCCTGGATCTCGGTGCACCACTCGTTCACGTCGTAGGTGCCGGTCCCGCCGCCCGACACGATGTCGCCACCGACCGTGTCGTGGGCCTGGAGGAGCAGCGCCATCGCCGCGCCGACCTTCTCGATCCGCTCGGCACGGTCGCGGACCATCATCAAGTGGCCCTCGTAACCCATCACGCCGCGGACGTCGAGCCCGGCCGACCGGGCGCGCTCGGCGAGCCGGCCGGCGTCGTCGACAGCGCAGCCACAGCGGGGCAGGCCGACCTCGACGTCGATGAGCACCGACCGGATGCCGCCCCGGATCGCCGCGTCGAGCGTGGCGTCGGAGTCGATCGCGACCGTGATGTTGGCCGCATCCGCGAGCCGGCCGAGACGTGCGGTGTCGAGCGTTTCGTTCGCCAGCAGGAGGTCGTCGGTGAAGCCGGCGGCGACCATCCCCTCGATCTCGCGGGGCGTGGCCGCGCAGAACGACGTGTGGCCGGCCGCGACGAGACGCCCGGCGAGCGCCGTCGATTTGAACGCCTTGACGTGCGGCCGGAGCGCGCTCCCGGGTCGGCGGGCACTCATCGCCGCCACGTTCCGGTCGAACGTCGGTCGGTCGACGAGCAGCGCAGGGGTGGGCACAGCGTCGAGCACGCTGCCACACTACGTTTGCGGCGTGCCCGCCGGCTCCCCCCTCGATCTCGACTTCGTGCGAGCCCAGTTCCCGGCGTTCGCCGTGGGGGCCAACGCCGGGCAGTCGTTCTTCGAGAACGCCGGTGGATCGTTCGCCTGCGGTCAGACGATCGAGGCGTTGACGTCGTACTACGTCGAGACGAAGGTGCAGCCGTATGCCACCTACGTAACGTCGGCATCCGCGGGGGCGGCGATGGATCGGTCGCGCGATCGCTGGGCGCAGGCGCTCGGCGTCGAGACCCGGGAGGTGGTGTTCGGCCCGTCGACGTCGATGAACACCTACGTGCTGGCCCAAGCGTTCAGCGCTGGCTTCGGGCCCGGCGACGAGGTGGTCGTCACCAACCAGGACCACGAGGCCAACACCGGAGCGATCCGCCGCGCCGCGGAGCGGGCCGGCTGCACGATCCGTGAGTGGCGCACCGACCCGACGACCGGTCTGCTCGACCTCGGTGCGTTCACCGAACTGCTGACCGATCGCACGGTGCTCGTCACGGTGCCGCACGCGTCGAACATCGTCGGCCAGGAGAACGATGTCGCGGCGGTCGCCGCCGCCGCGCACCGGGTCGGCGCTCGGGTCGTGGTCGATGGCGTGTCGTACGCCCCGCACACGTTCCCCGACGTCGCGGCCCTCGACGCCGACATCTATCTGTTCAGCCTCTACAAGACGTACTCGGTGCATCAGGGCCTGATGGTCGTGCGCAACGGGCTGATCGACGAGCTCTCGAACCAGAGCCACTTCTTCAACGACCGTGTGGCGGACAAGCGGCTCAATCCGGCCGGTCCCGATCACGCCCAGGTCGCGGCGGCCGGCGCGGTGCTGGACTACGTCGAACTGCTGCACGCTCATCACGGCGGAGACGTCACCGGTGGCCTGCGTGCGGCGACCGCGAGCGTGTCGGCGCTCTGGCGGCGACACGAGGACGCATTCACGCCACGATTGCTCGACGCATTGAGCGGCCGCGATGACGTTCGTCTGCTCGGCCCCGCGTCGGTCGGCGCCGGGCTGCACCGCTGTCCCACAGTCGCGTTCGTGCCCCACCGGCTCGAACCCGTCGACGTGGCGCAGGCGCTCGTCGATCGGGGCATCCAGACCAGCTCGGGTCACTACTACGCGTGGCGGGTGCTCGATGGGCTCGGTGTCGACCCCGACCGTGGTGTGGTCCGGCTGTCTGGCGTCCACTACACGTCGCCGGAGGATGTCGACCGTGCCGTCGACGCTCTGATCGAGGTACTGGGATGACGGCGTCGGTGGAGGCGGAGCCGGCGAACCCGATCGAGTCCGGCTCGCAGCACGTCCTGCGCGCCGGTGACCGCCAATTCTGGCGGCGTCACCCCGGCGACATCGCCCGGCTCGTCGCCCGCAGCCTGGTCCTGCTCCTGCTCCTCCTCGTCACCGAGGCCGCGCCGGGCATCGTGCGCGACGTCTCGGAGAACGTCGTCTACCTGTTCGGAGATCTGCCCAACGCCGTTCGGTATGCCCTGGTCGGGGCCGCCCAGTTGACGATCGTCGCCATCCCGTTGGTCGTGCTCTCGTGGCTCGTGCTCCGGCGCACGTGGCAGGAGACGGCGCTCGTGCTCGGCGCGGCCCTCGCCGGCGGGATCGTGATGGCGTTGCTGTCCGGCTGGCTGACACGGGCTGCGCCGCCCATTCCGATCGCCGACCTGCAGTCGGCATCGTTCCTCCCGACCGACTTCCCATCGGCGTCGTACCTCTCGGCGCTCGTCGCCGGCACCACGGCGGCCGCGCCGCTGATGCCCGACGCGTGGCGCCGGATGTCGTGGGCCGCGGTGGCCGTTGCCGTCGTGGCGCGGTTCATGAGCGCGACCACCGTGCCGGTCAACGTCGTGACCACCGTCGCGCTCGGCAGCGTGGTCGGCAGCCTGGTCTTGGTGGCCATCGGGTCGCCACGCCGCCGGCCCGGCGCCCTTTCGCTCACCGCTGATCTGGCAGCCGCCGGCTTCGCGATCGATGACCTGCACGACGAGACGGCACATTCGGGCCGCCGCTCGTACCTCGGAACGTCGCGAGGGACCGAGGTGGAGGTCGTGTACATCGATCGCGACGACCGCGACGTCGATCTGCTCGCCCGCACGGTCAGAGCGATCAGGGTGCGCGACGTCGACGAGCAGGGCCTGTCGTTCCGCCCCGCGCAGCGTGTCCAGCACCAGGCGGTCGTCACGCTGCTCGCGCTGCAGGCCGGGTCACGGGTGCCAGCGGTCAGATCCGTTGCACCGGCCGAGCGGGAGAGCGCCATCATCGTGCTCGACCGGCCCGCCGGCTCGACACTCGCCGAGCTGAAGCCACCCCCACCCCCATCCCCACCGGTCACCGAGTCGACGGTCGGTGAAGCCGTGCCCGTCTCCGAGGCCGCGCTCGACGACCTGTGGCGTCAGGTCGGGTTCCTCCACGCGAGCCGGATCGCGCACCGTGCGCTCACGCTGTCGAACCTCGTGGTCGACGGTGACGTCGCCACGATCGCCGGGCTCGAGAACGCCCGGCTCGCAGCGAACGACGAGCAGCTCGCTCTCGACGCCGCCGAGCTGCTCGTGTCGACCGCGCTGGTCGTCGGCATCGAGCGGGCCGTCGCGGCCGCGATGCGGGGCATCGATCGCGACGAGCTCATCGCCGCGCTGGCCTTCATCCAGCCGCCGGCACTGCCGCCGCAGACGCGCAAGGCGGCCAAGAAGCCGAAGGGCTTCGTCGCCGATGTTCGCACCGCCCTTCAGGACGCCCTCGGCGTCGAGGCGGTCGAACTGGTCGAACTGGAACGCCTGAGCCTCACCAAGCTGCTCACGTGGTTCGGCTTCGTCGTCCTCGCCTACTTCCTGCTGAGCCTCGTGTCGACCTGGTCCGAGATCAGCGCCGAGATGTCGGGCCTCAACTGGTGGTGGGTCGTACCGATCGTGACCGTCACGCTGCTCGGCACGGTCACCGGGGCGATCTCGCTGATGGGGTCGGTGCTGCGGCCGCTGCCGCTCGGCGACACCACGATCGTCATGTTCGGCCAGTCGTTCCTCAACCGGTTCACGCCGATGAACGCCGGCGGAATGGCGATGCGCATCCGCTACCTCCAGAAGGGCGGGACCGACGTCACGGTGGCGTCCGCCGCGATCGGGCTCACCTCGGCAGCGAGCGGCGTGATGCAGGTGCTGCTTATCGCCTTCTTCCTGCTGTGGAGCAGCACCGACCCGACCGACGACGCGAAGGGCACCGACCCGAGCAGCGGTTCGTCCGCCAGCACGATCGTGACGGTGGCGATCATCGTGGCGATCGCGCTCGTGCTCGCCGGCATCGTGTTCTGGCTCTCGCCCAAGCTGCGACGGCTCATCGTGAACTTCGTCAAGTCGACGATCGAGAAGATTCGCCACGACTTCGGCGAGCTCGCCCGCCAGCCCACGAAGCTGCTGATGCTCTTCGGTGGCGCTGGGGCGGGCAAGCTGCTCACGATCATCGCCTTCGTGATGTCGTGCCGGGCGTTCGAGATCGACATCTCCTTCGCGCAGCTCGGGGCGATGTACCTGGTCGCCAACACGATCGCGTCGACCGTGCCCACCCCGGGCGGCGTCGGCGCCATCGAGGCCGCCCTCGTGCTGGTGCTCACCAACAACGGCGTCGACGAAGGCACCGCGTGGGCGGCGACCCTGCTGTTCCGCTTGATCACCTACTGGTTCCCCACCATCCCCGGCTACCTCGGCCTCCGCCTCAGCCGCACCCGCGAACTCATCTGAATCGATTGGCTCGGCCTCACGGCGGATCTCGTTGCGGCACGCGATGCATTGGCTTGGGCTGTCGGGCACGGCGCATCACCCGCTGCCACGTAAAGTGCGGGCGTGAGTGGTGGGGCGATCGTCGGTGTGGTGATGGGGTCGTCGAGCGACTGGGCGACGATGTCGAAGGCGGTCGAAGTGCTCGCCGAGTTCGGCGTTCCGCACGAGGCGAAGGTCGTGAGCGCCCACCGCATGCCCGACGAGATGTTCGCCTACGCCGAGGGTGCCGAGGGCCGGGGGTTGCGGGCGATCATCGCCGGTGCCGGGGGAGCTGCACATCTGCCGGGAATGCTGGCAGCCAAGACGATCGTGCCGGTGCTCGGCGTGCCCGTCGCGTCGCGGCATCTCTCGGGGCAGGACTCGCTGTACTCGATCGTGCAGATGCCTGCCGGTGTGCCGGTCGCGACGTTCGCCATCGGCGAGGCGGGCGCCACGAATGCGGCCCTGTTCGCGGTGGCCCTGCTCGCCTCGACCGATCCCGAGCTGGCGTCAGCGCTGCATGCCGCGCGGACTCGACGCCACGACGCCGCCGCGGCCTCCGAGCTTCCACCGGCATGACAGGTCGCCCGGTCGATCGCCGATGAGCACGACCCCCGTCGTCCCGCCCGCGACCATCGGGATGCTCGGTGGCGGCCAACTCGGCCGCTACGCGCTGATGGCTGCACGCACGATGGGCTATCGCACCCTCGTGGTCGATCCCGACCCCTCGGCTCCGGCCGGCGCGGTCGCCGACGACCATCTCGTCACCGCCTACGACGATCCGGGCTCGCTGCAGCGGATGGT
Source organism: uncultured Ilumatobacteraceae bacterium (assembly GCA_964651825.1). GTDB lineage: Bacteria > Actinomycetota > Acidimicrobiia > Acidimicrobiales > Ilumatobacteraceae > Sva-07. The sequence goes on from CAZYWK010000004.1 coordinate 61,481, forward strand.
GCTCGACTGTGACGTCGTCACCACCGAGTTCGAGAACCCGCCCGCGGACGCGCTCGACCACCTCGCCGGGCGGCTCCGGGTGGCGCCGTCGCCGGATGCGTTCCGGGTCGCGCAGGACCGCATCGCGGAGAAGCGATTCCTCGTCGACAACGGGTTCCCGGTCGGCCCGTACGGGGTGCTCGAACGGGCCGACCAACCCCTCGACGGCTCGATCGTCGCCGACGCGGGAGCGATCGTGAAGACGGCCCGCCTCGGCTATGACGGCAAGGGCCAGCGTCGCGTCGCGACCGTGCCCGAGCTCCATGCGGCGTGGGCCGAGCTCGGCGGTGTGCCCTGTGTGGTCGAGCGTCGGCTCGACTTCGAGCTGGAGCTGAGCGCGCTGGTCGCCCGCACCGCCGACGGCCGGAGCGAGGCATGGCCGGTCGCCGAGAACCGGCACGTCGACGGCATCCTCGACGTGTCGGTCGTTCCGGCCGTGGTGTCGCCGTCGGTCGCGGATCGTGCGGTGGGGCTGGCGACAGCGATCGCCGATGCGCTCGCCTACGTTGGAGTCCTCGCCGTCGAGTTGTTCCTCGTCGACGGTGAGTTGCTCGTCAACGAGCTCGCCCCTCGGCCCCACAACAGCGGGCACTGGACCCTCGATGCCAGCGTGACGAGCCAGTTCGAGCAGCAGATCCGGGCGGTGTGCGGCGTGGGTCTCGGCCCCACGACGATGACCGCGCCGAGCATCGCCATGGTCAACCTGCTCGGCGACGTGTGGGCGAACGGCGACCCCGACTGGGCGGTCGTGCTCGACGAGCCCCGCGCCAAGCTCCACCTGTACGGCAAGGCCGAGCCCCGTCCCGGCCGCAAGATGGGCCACCTCACGGTGACGTCACGAGTCGCCACCGAAGCCGTCGACCGCGCCCTCGAACTCCGCGCCCTCGCCACCCGCTGACACCCCGTTCGGCTGGCCCCGTCCCGACGCACGACGTCGTTCGTTCTGGCCCCGTCCCCGAACGCACGCCCCGTTCGTTTCGGCCCCGTCCCCAAACGCGCGGGGAGCGATGAGCGAGCGGTGCCAATGCTGCACCGTTGACTCGTCGCATCTCGTTCAGTGGTGGCGGACGTACCAGAGGTCGGTGGCGATGCGGCCTTCGTCGAGGCCGCGTTGTTCGAACCGCGTCAGCGGACGCGTGTCGGGGCGGTCGATGACGCCGCCGCGGAGGCGTGGTTCGGCGTCGGCGACGCGCTGCATCTGCTCGGCGTAGTCGGCGATGTCGGTGGTGAGGTGGAGCCAGCCGCCGATCTCGAGCCGGTCGGTCAGCGCGACGACGACGTCGGTGTCGATCAGGCGGCGGTGGTGGTGGCGGACCTTCGGCCACGGGTCGGGGAAGAACACCCGGACCCCGTGCAGGCTGCCCGCCGGGACGCGATCGAGGAACCTGAGGACGTCGCCGTGGACGACCCGCACGTTGTCGAGCCGGGCGTCATCGACCGCAGCCAGCAGAGTGGCCACACCGGGGGTGTGGATCTCGATCCCGACCACACCGACGTCCGGCTCTGCCATCGCCATCCGAGCCGTCGATTCCCCGTGCCCGAACCCGATGTCCACGACGACTCGATCGATGTCATCGTGGAACACATCGGCCCAGTCGAGCAGTGATCCGGTCTCGGCGAGACCCCACCGTTCCATCCAGCCTTCGACGAGCACCTGGCGAGCAGGCGACAGCGCACGACGCCGCGCCTTGAACGTGACCGCCGATCGTCGCACCGAGCCAGGCACAGAAACCGGCGCTGCCGTCGTTGGCTCCACGCTCCTAGTCTGGCCGCCGTGCCCGCCCACCCCTCCCGGCCCACCACCTCGAACGGCCCCGATCCACGTTTGCGTCGGGATTCCGCACCGACAGGTGTGACGGAATCCCGACGCAAACGATGACCGACGCTGACTCGGGGGAGCGGGCCGCCGGCGATCTGGCGGTGCGGCGGGCGATCCATCGGCAGGCGCTCTCGATCGTGCTGGCGGTCGCGCCGTTCGCCGTGGTGTTCGGGGCGGCTGCGGCGCGGGCCGGGTTGAAGTGGTGGGAAGCGTTCGGATTCTCGGCATTGGTGTTCGGTGGAAGCTCCCAGTTCGCGGCGGTGGAGATCCTCGGCGACCACGGCACCGTGGCGTCGGCCACACTTGCCGGGCTGCTCCTCAACGTGCGGTCGCTGGCATTCGGGATCGTGATGGCGCCGGCGCTGACCGGGGCGTGGTGGCAGCGGGCGGCGATGTCGCAGCTGATGATCGACGAGTCGACCGCGGTGGGAGCGACGCAGTCGACCCGACGGTGGCAGCGCTACGGGTTCCTCGTCGCCGGGATCGGCGTGTTCGTCGTGTGGAACGCGATGACGATGCTGGGCTTCGTCGTGTTCTCCGGTGCCGAGGACCTGATCACCGATCTCGGCCTCGACACGGCTGGCCCGGCCGCATTCCTCGCGCTGCTGTGGCCCCGTCTTGCAACCCCGGCCCAGCGATGGACGGCGATCGCAGGTGGCGTGATCGCGTTCGTGCTGATCCCGTTCGCGCCAGCGGGCGTGCCGATCCTCGCCGCGATGGCCGGTGTGCTCGTGACGCTCGTCCCGTGGGTCCGCCGACGGAGGACGGACCCGCGATGAGCAATGCCACCACGGTGATGCTCGTGCTCGCCGCCGGCACGTTCGTCCTGAAGTCGGCTGGTCCGCTCTTCCTCGGCGCACGTCCGCTACCGAGCCGCATCCAGACGATCGTCGACCTCCTTCCCGCAGCGCTCCTCGCCGCGCTCGCCGTCGTGTCGACGTTTGGCGACGGTCAGGAGATCGTGTTCGACGCCCGCGCCGTCGGGATGCTCGTCGCCGGTCTCGCCCTCTGGCGCCGCGCCCCCTTCGTCGTCGTGATCATCCTCGCCTCGGCAGCGACCGCCATCGTTCGCCTGATCTCCTGACGACATCGCATCCGCCCGACCGCCGATCGCGCTGCACCCCGCGCGAGCGCGTCGGTCATCACACTCGGCACGTACGGCGGACTACTGGACGTTCAGGTCGGTTGGCACGGCCCACTGTTCGACGAGCTCGGCCTTCAGCACCGCACCGGCGAGGTTCTCGGGCATCACCGCGAGGACGTCGTCCACGCCGGTCATCGAGCGCGACAGGATCGCTTGGAAGTCGCGCTCGTAGGCGGCCTCACCGATCTCTTGCGTGAGGGACCAGTCATCGCGGAGCATGTCGTCGGCCACGAGATCGAGAGCCGCGACCACGTCGGCGTCGGTGAGGTCGAGGACTCTGGTCAGTGACGCGGTCAAGCGGTACAGCTCGCGGGGCAAGAAGCCGTCGATACTCAGGCCTTGGCGCTCAACCTGCCGCGTGAGCTCGGCGACGACACATGGCCGTGTGGCGCACAAGTAGATGACAGGGAAGCTCTTCGACGGGTTGAAGCGGCCACCGAAGCGCCGGGCTCCTTCGCCACTGCGCGGGTCGAAGCCCGGTGATTGGCTCCGGTAGCCCACCAGGTCGAACGCGGAGCCCTCGAGCCGGCCGGCAAGCTTCGGGTCGAACACGAGTCAACCGTCAGGCGGTGACGCCTTCGGCGAGCGCCAAGAGGAGATCGATCACCCGTTGGTACCTGCCTTGCGCGACAACGTCGAGCGGCTTCTCGTAGCCGAGATCGGGGTTCGGTGCACGCATCCACATGCGCGCGTGGTCGTCGCGCATGACCTTGCGCGCCAGGTCCACAACCGCCCGCAGCTCGAGGAGCCGTTCCTCTGACCCGCGCCTCGGGGTGACTCCCTCGCGCCATCGGTTGACACTTCGTGGGTTCGTGTCGCTGACCCGCGCAACATCGGCCGTGTCGACGACATCGCCCTCGTAGAGGTGATCCAGCAGGGACGTGAGTGTGGCCATGGATGATCGTGCCCTCGATGTCTTCGGAACGCCTCGTGTTTGTCGTAGTATACGTCGCGGGTACGTCGCTTGGAGGACCGGGTTCTCACCTCGACTCGGTGATCGGTTACCCAGCACCACGTGCCACCGCCGGGGCGTCTACCGGGCCAGTTTGAGCCGAAGTGTGCGCGGCGAGTGAAACACATATCGCTGTTCGCGCGGACAGGTGCCGGAATGGCGACGCAACGTGGGCGAAGGCTGTATTTGGGTTACGCGCGGGTGCGGCGTTCGCCCCAGTGGCTCATGGCGCCGACCCTTTGGTAGCGGGCGGGGCGGTCGTCGGGGCCGAGGACGTCGGTGGCCAGCCACAAGCGCTTGAGCCAGCGGACCTTGCCGGCCTCGCGGTCGTCGGTGTATCGGCGGCGGGCGTGGAGGACGTGGTAGTTGTTCACGAACTGCAGCTCACCGGGCCGCAGCGCCATCTCCACTCGGTTGTCGGGGTCGTTGATCAGCTCGTCGTAGGCGTCCATCGCCTCGCGCTGCGCGGCGGTCAACCGTGGCGCGGTCTCGTGGCGCTGCGACGCCTCGATGAACGGGCGGATGTAGCGGACGAACAGCCGGTCGCCGTGGCGGGTGAACGCGGGCACGAAGTAGAAGGGGGTGGCACCCTCGCGCTGCTCGCCCCGGAAGTCGTACGGCAGGGGCCCGTACAGCACCGCGGCCAGCTCCGGCGACGTGCGGACAAGCTCGTTGTGGGCATACAGCGCGTTGGCGACGAGGCTCTCGCCGCCGCTCACGCCGTCGTCGATGCACATCAGCCCGACGAGGTCGGACCCGTCGCTGTGGAACCCGAGTGGGTGGCCGCCGATCTCGTTGCCGCGGGCGGTCGGATCGTCGGGCGCCTTGCCCTGATCGGTCACGTCGCCGAGCAGGTGGCCCTTCGCGTTCTGCGGCCACGGCTCGCCGAGGTGACGGCCGATGCCCCAGTAGATCCACGACGCGTCCTCGGCGCCGAGCCGCTCGATGTCGAGCGTGCCGATGCGGCCGAACCCGCGGCCGTTCACGAGCTCCTCGGCGAAGTCGTGCAGCAAGGGTTCGAGCGTCGGCAGTGGGAAGTCGTCGGCCGTGACATCGAGCACGTCGTCGGTGACCGACCGGGCGTGGGCCAATGCGGTGTCGAGTTCGGCGAGCTGGGCGTCGGTGAGCTCGAGCGTCCAGTCGGCCGGATCGCTGACGTCGGCCGCCCGCCACTCGGCGTGCGTCTCCAATGGCTCGACCGTGTCAGCCTCGACCGTGTCAGCCTCGACCGTGTCAGCCTCGACGACGTGAGCCTCGACCGTG
>CAZYWK010000004.1:66797-83731 GCA_964651825.1 uncultured Ilumatobacteraceae bacterium
CTCGACCGTGTCAGCCTCGACCGTGTCAGCCTCGACGACGTGAGCCTCGACCGTGTCGGTGACGCTCATCGCGCGGCTCCGGCCGGTGCGGGCTGGGCGCCGCGCACCAATCGTCCGGGCAGGGCGTCGGTCGCCTCGCCCTCGTGGTACGTCTCCTCACCGGCGACGATCGTGTGGTGCCAGCCGTCGGCCCGCTGCAGCAGACGGCGCCCGCCCGCGGGCAGGTCGTGCACGATCTCGGGCTTGTGGAGGCGCAGCCGGTCGAAGTCGACGACGTTCAGGTCGGCCCGGTACCCCGGCGCCAGCACGCCACGATCGTCGAGGCCGACGGTGCGGGCGGTGTCGCGGCAATGGCGCTGCACCAGGAACGGCAAGGGGATCGTGTCGTGGTCGCGGTCACGGCCCCAGTACTGGAACAGCGTGGTCGGGAAGCTGCCGTCGCAGATCGTGCCGACGTGGGCGCCGCCGTCGCCGAGCCCCGGCACCGTGTGCGGGTGGACGAGCATCTCGTGGCAGCCGTCGAGGTTGCCGTCGACGTAGTTGAGGAACGGCAGGTAGATCAGGCCAGTGCCGTTGCCGGACAGCATGATGTCGAGCGCCAGCTCCTCCGGCGAGGTGCCGTGGTGCGGGGCGCGGGCGGCGATCGAGTCGTCGAGGCTCGGCTCGTAGTCGGGCTCGTCGAGCATCTCGAACAGCAGGTCGTACCGGCCGACCAGCGATCCACCGAGCTTGTCCCGTGATCGTTCGTCGGCCCCCGCCAGCACCCGCGCCCGCACGTCGGGATCGCGCAGCAGCGCGACCCGCTCGGCGAGCGGCCGGTCGGCGATCTCGCGATAGGCGGGCACGGTCATGAACGGGTTCAGGGTGCAGTCGAGGCCGAGGATCAGCCCGACCGCCCGCGGTGCCACCTGGCCGGTCATCTTCAACCCGTCGGCGTTGGCCGCGGTGATGTGGTCGAGGATCGTGCGGAACGCGTCGGGCACCATCGGGTTGCGCGCGACGGAGATCGACAGTGGCCGCCCCGAGCGGGCGACCATCTGGCGCAGCGTGTCGAACTCGGCGTCGACGTCGAGGAAGTCGGACACGACCTGGAGTACGCCAGTGCCGGTCGCGCCGACTCCTTCGGCGATGCCGATCAGCTCGTCGGGTGCCGCGGTGAGCGTCGGCGTGTACGCGCCCGTCGAGGTCTTGTGGTTCCGGGTGCGGCTGGTGGTGAAGCCGAGCGCGCCGGCCTCGATTCCCTGGCGGGCGAGCTCGGCCATCAGGGAGATGTCGGCCGGCGTGGCGTCCTCGTGAGTAGCGCCGCGCTCGCCCATCACGTGCAGGCGCAGCGCGCCGTGCGGCACCTGGGCGGCCACGTCGATGTCGTGCGGGCGCTCGTCGACGGCGTCGAGGAACTCGTCGAAGGAGTTCCAGTTCCACTTCAGCCCCTCGTGCAGGGCGGCACCCGGGATGTCCTCGACGCCCTCCATCAGCTCGATCAGCCGGCCGTGATCGGCGTCGTGCACCGGCGCGAAGCCGACGCCACAGTTGCTCATCACCACGGTCGTGACGCCGTGCCACGACGACGGCTGGAGCCGGTTGTCCCACGTGGCCTGCCCGTCGTAGTGGGCGTGGATGTCGACGACGCCGGGCATCACGAGCGCCCCGTCAGCGTCGATCACGCGGGTGGCCGATCCGGTGACGCGGCCCACCTCGACGACGATCCCGTCGAGCACGGCGACGTCGGCGGTCCGCGCCTCGGCGCCCGTGCCGTCGAGCACCGATCCGCCACGGACGATGAGGTCGTAGTCAGCCATACGCGAGTGTCGCGCGTGACGCCCACTCGTCGACGACCCCGACGAACCCGTCGACGTCGTTGTCGGTCACCTCGATCGACAGGGCGATGAAGCCGCGGCGGGCGAAGTAGTAGCCGGCGTCGAGCGCGGCGAAGAACAACAGCGCCTTCCACCGGTCGTCGGCGTCGGCGAGATCGACGGCCGAGCGGACCGGGCCCGGCGTGCCGTGGATCGTCATCATCGAACCAACGCCCGCCACGCACATCGGTACGCCGTGTGCGGTGAACACGTCGCTGAGTCGGCTCCGCAATGCGTCGCCCCGCGCATTCACCGCGGCCAGCACCTCGGGGGTCAGCACCTCGGTGAGCGTGGCCACACCGGCCGCCAGCGACACGACGTTGTTGTTGAACGTGCCGGCGTGGCCGAGAGCACCGCCGGCGGTGGCGTCGAAGTGCGCCATCAGGTCGCGCCGCCCGCCGAACGCGCCGAACGAGAAGCCGCCGGCGAGGTACTTGCCGAGCGTCGTGAGGTCGGGCGTGATACCGAGGAGCGCCTGCGCGCCGCCGGGCGCGAGGCGCGACGTCATCACCTCGTCGAAGATCAACAGCGCACCGTGGTCGGTGGTGAGCGAGCGCAGTCGCTGGAGGAACGCGGGATCGGCCGGGAGGCAGCCCGCCGAACCCTGCATCGGCTCGACCAGCACGGCAGCGAGCTCGTCGCCGACCGAGTCGAACACCGCCTCGACGCCGGCGACGTCGTTGTAGTCGGCGAGCACCCAATCGTGCGGGACGTTCACCGGCGACCCGCCGTGGGCGAACGTGATGACACCGCCGTGGTAGCCCTCGTGGAACACGAGGATCTTGCGACGGCCGGTGTGGTGGACGGCCAGGGCGAGCGCCATCAGGTTCGCCTCGGTGCCCGAGTTCGTGAACCGCACTTGCTCGATCGACCCGAACCGTACGGTGATCAGCTCACCGAGGCGCGCCTCGTCCGGGTGCGTCGAGCCGAGCGCCCATCCGCCGTCGATCGCCGCGTGCGCCGCCGCGGCAACGGTTGGCGGGGAGTGCCCGAGCAGCCCGGCGGTGTAGTTGCCGAGCAGGTCGACGTAGCGGTGCCGGTCGACGTCGTACAGGTGTTGCGCCTCGGCCCGCTCGACGCGGAACGGGAACGGATCGAAGTGCAGCACCGTGCGGGTGTTCCCGCCGGGCAACACCTCGGCCGCCCGCCGTGCCCACTGCGCGCTCACCGGCCGGGCATCCGCGTAGCTGGCCGCCGCGTCGGCGACCGCGTCGTCGAGGGTCACGCTCGGTGCATCGGCCACGCGGTTCAGCGTAGGTCGAGGCCGGCGAGGTCGCCGGCGGCGCGCCACGCCTCCAGTACCTCGATGAACGCGATCGACCCCGCCCCGTACGAACCGTTGCGCACGCTTGCCAGTGCCGGCTGGCCCTCGTTGTTGTAGTAGCCCGGCGTGCACGACTCGAGGAACGACCGGTTCATCTGCGCCAGGTCGACGATCGTGTCGACCCAGTCCTGCTCGGCCTGCTCGCCGGCCTCGATGCGCGTCACGCCCCGCTTCGTGGCCTCACCGAGGATGTACGCGAGGTGCTTGCTCTGCTCGTTGAGCATGTGCGGGAAGTTCACCGTGAAGCCGGACTGCACGAGGCTGAAGATGAAGCAGTTCGGGAACGACCGGGTGTGCATCCCGTGGAGCGTCGCCGCTCCGTCGGCCCACTTCTCCGTGAGCGTCAGCCCGTCGCGTCCGTGGAGCTCGCAGCCGGCTCGACGGGTGTAGTCGGTGCCGACCTCGAAGCCGGTCGCGTAGATCAGGCAGTCGAGCTCGAACTCCTCCTCCACGAGCGTGCCGTCGGGGCCGGGTCGCTCGACGACGACACCGCGCTCGGTGATCCGCTTCACGCCGCGGCCGTCGGTGTCGACCAACTCGACGTTCGGCCGGTTGAACGTGTCGAGGTAGTCGTCGTGGAAGCAGGGCCGCTTGCAGAACTGGCGGTAGTACGGCTTCAACGCCTCGGCCGTGTTCGGGTCGTTGACGATCGTGTCGACCCGGTCGCGGATCTGCTCCATCTTCTCGAAGTCGGCCAACTCCATCGTTTCCGACAGCGTCGACGCGTCCAGCGCCGCGCCACCGCTCCGGAGCCGGATGAGCAGGTTGCCGATGATGTCGGTCCAGCCGTCGTCGACGAGGTCCTCGGATTCGGGGATGCCGCTGACGAGGTTGTTGAAGTTCTCCATGCGGCGCTGCTGCCATCCGGGCTCGAGCGAGGCCGCCCACGCTTCGTCGGTCGGCCGGTTGGCCCGCACGTCGATCGACGACGGCGTGCGCTGGAACACGTAGAGCTGCTGCGCGCTGGCGCCGAGGTGCGGCACGCACTGCACCGCGGTAGCCCCCGTACCGATGATCCCGACCCGCTTGCCGGCGAGGCCGGTGAGCCCGCCGTCGGAGTCACCGCCGGTGTACTCGTAGTCCCACCGGCTGGTGTGGAACGTGTGTCCCCGGAAGGTCTCGATCCCAGGGATGCCGGGCAGCTTCGGCCGGTGCAGCGGCCCGCTCGCCATGCACAGGTACCGCGCCCGCATCTCGTCGCCGCGGTTGGTCGTGACGACCCACCGGCCGTCGGCGTCGTCCCACCGCAGCTCGGTCACCTCGGTCTGGAAGCAGGCGTTGCGAGAGAGGTCGAAGTGGCGGCCGATGGCGCGGCTGTGTTCGAGGATCTCCGCGGCGTGGGAGTACTTCTCCTTCGGGATGTAACCGATCTCCTCCAGCAGCGGGAGGTAGATGTACGACTCGACGTCACACGCCGCGCCCGGGTACCGGTTCCAGTACCAGGTGCCACCGAAGTCGCCGCCCTTCTCGACGATGCGCACGTCGTCGATGCCGGCCTCGCGCAGGCGGGCGCCGGCGAGCAGGCCGCCGAAGCCGCCGCCGATGATCAACACCTCGACCTCGTCGTGGAGTGCGGGCCGTTCGACCGGTTCGACGTACGGATCGTCGAGGTAGCGGGCGAACTCGCCGGCGACCTCGACGTACTGCGCGTTGCCGTCGTCGCGGAGGCGCTTGTCGCGTTCGGCGCGGTACTTCTCGCGCAGCGCGTCGGGATCGAAGTCGACGGTGGTGTCGCTCATCGCGATGTTGTAGCCGTCCAGGCGCAGCGCCATCGACTCGGGCGAACCGCGCGGCCGCGGGCGGCCATGATGGGCCGATGACCATCGAGGCGACGACGGCGGAGCTCGACGTGCTCGACCGGATCCAGCGTCGAGTCCTCTGGCTCGCCGTGCGGATGGTCGATCACGCCAACCGAGAACGGCCGGCCCCGCAGGGCGATCTGGCCATCAAGGTCGGTGGCCACCAGGCGTCGTCCGCCTCGATGGTCACGATCATGACGGCGCTGTGGTTCGGCCATCTCTCGGGAGACGACAAGGTGGCCGTGAAGCCACACGCCAGCCCGGTGTACCACTCGATCAAGTACCTGACCGGCGAGCTCGATCGCTCGTATCTCACCCGGCTGCGCGAGGTCGGCGGTCTCCAGGCGTATCCGAGCCGGACGAAGGATCCGGACGTCGCCGACTTCTCGACCGGCTCGGTCGGCCTCGGCGCGGTCGCTCCACTCTTTGCCGCGATGGCTCGTCGCTACGTCGAAGCGCGGGTCGACGCCACCGAGTTCGGCACGAGTGGCCCACGCCCCGGGCGCGACGCGCGGTTCATCGCGCTCGTCGGCGACGCCGAACTTGACGAGGGCAACATCTGGGAGGCGATCGCCGACCCGTCGCTCCACGGGTTGGGCTCGGTGATGTGGGTGGTCGACGTGAACCGTCAGAGCCTCGACCGGGTGATCCCCGACCAGAAGATCAAGAAGCTGATCGAGTTCTTCGACGGTGCTGGCTGGCACGTCGTGGAGGCCAAGTACGGCCGGCTGATGGAGGCAGCGTGCGCCCGCGACGGCGGGCACCTGCTGCGCGACTTCGTCGACGGCATGGAGAACGAGCGGTACCAGAGCCTCTTCGCCGTCCACGGTCCGGAGCTCCGGGAGCGGTTCCTCGAACGGGCGCCGGCGGATCTCGTCGAGTTCGTCTCGGTCTACGACGACGAGCAGCTGGAGCGGATCGTCACCAACCTCGGCGGCCACGACCTCGACGTCATGCTGGAGAGCTATCGAGCGTGCGACGCCGTCGACGATCGCCCGAGCGTCGTGTTCGCGTACACGGTCAAGGGCTGGGGGCTGCCGATCGCCGGCGATCCACTGAACCACTCCGCCCTGCTGAGCGCCGATCAGATCTCCGATCTGCGCGAGTCCACGGGTCTCGACGTCGCACACGAGTGGGACCGCTTCGATCCGGACACCCCCGAGGGCCGTGCGTGCAATCTCGTGGGTGGCGAGCTCACCAACCGTCCGGTGCGGCCCCGACCGGTCGTGCCGATCCCAGACTCGACCGGCGTGCTCACGTCGCGCCCCGTCAGCACCCAGGAGACCTTCGGGCGCGTCCTCACGGCACTCGCCAACACGCCCGCCGTCGCGGAGCGGATGGTGACCACCTCGCCCGACGTCAGCGTGTCGACGAACCTCGGCGGCTGGATCAACAAGATGGGCGTGTTCACCCCGCAGGAGCAGCCCGACTATCTCGGCACCGGTCGGTTGCTGCGCTGGCAGCAGTCGACGGCCGGGCATCACGTCGAGTTGGGCATCAGCGAGATGAACCTTTTCCTCGCCCTCCACGCCTTCGGCCTCGCCCACGAACTGCACGGCCACCACCTGCTGCCGATCGGCACGGTGTACGACCCGTTCGTGTGCCGCGGCCTCGACGCGCTGATCTACGCCCTGTACAACGGGGCCCGGTTCGTGGTGGTCGGCACGCCCGCCGGCGTGACGCTCGCCCCGGAGGGCGGCGCCCACCAGTCGTCGATCACCCCCTCGATCGGCCTCGAGCTCCCCGGCCTCACCTTCGCCGAACCGGCCTATGGCGCGGCGCTCGACTGGTTGCTGTGTGACGGTCTGCAGCGGCTCGCGTATCCCGATGGCGACTCGCTCTACCTGCGGCTGTCGACGCGCACGATCGATCAGTCACCCTTCGGCGCGGCGGCCGGGCGGTACGGCCGCGAGGAACTGCGCGGTGCCGTGCTCGCCGGCGGCTACCGCCTGGTCGAACCGAGCGCTGCGACCGAGCTGGTGATCGCCGCGTCGGGCCCCGTCGTGCCGGAGGCCATCGCGGCGGCGGCCGGCCTCGAACGCGAAGGCGTCGCCACCCTCGTCGTCGATGTCACCAGCTCCGATCGGCTGTTCCGCGGCTGGCGCAACGCGCAGGAGCGTGGGATCCGGTCGGGCACCAGAGTCCGCGACGACCATCATCTCGCTGCAGTCCTCGCGCCCGAGGAACGCCGGCTGCCGATCGTGACCGTGCACGACGCGGCGTCGCACCACCTCGCCTGGCTCGGCGGGGTGTACGGCGCGCGGACCGTTCCGGTCGGGGTCGATCGGTTCGGGCAGTCGGGCACGATCGCCGACCTGTACGCCATGTTCGGCCTGCTCCCCGATCAGATCGTCAACGCCGGCCTCGCCGCACTCGACTGAACATTCACGAGGGGTCAGGCACCCCGTGACATGTTCAGCTGGGAACGGCTTCGGCGACCGGATGGTGAATGGTCGCCTCGGCCTCGTTGTGCAGCTCGGGTCGCGGATCGCTCAGCGTGGTGAGGGCCTGGGCACGCTCGTCGGCGGTGAACGGCCGGACGGTGTGGCAGAACTCGACCATGTTGCCCGACGGGTCGCGGATGTAGATCGACACGCAGAACCCGTGGTCGACCTCGAGCACCGTCTGGCCGTGCTCCTGCCAGCGTCGGCGGTGCGTGTCGAGGTCGTCGCGGGTCGGGGCGTCGAACGCGATGTGGTTCACCCACCACGGCAGCCCGGCGGCCGCGTTGATGTCGACGGCGAAGTCGTCACCGATCGCCGGATCGTGGATCTCCCAGAACGCGATCATGCCGTGATCACCCGCCGCGTCGGCAGGACCGGTCGTGTAGAAGAAGTGCTTGCTGAACCCGTCACCCGGGTTCGGGGTCTCGGACGCCACGACCTTCACCAGCTCGAAGCCCATGACCTCGGTGTAGAAGCGGTGAGTTGCCTCGGTGTCGTTGGTGGCGAGGGCGACGTGGTGGAATCCCATCTCCTGAGTCTCGCACCGCCGACGGGTGTCTGACGACTCGCGACGCGGCATCCTGTGGACGATGTTCCTGGGTGAGGACCTGCTCGCGTTCTTGGTGCTGGCGTTCGGTGGCGCGCTGTTCGCGGGCAACCTGCTGGCCGTCCTGAAGCCCCCGGAACGACAGCTCGACGAGTCACACCTCGAGCGGGCTCCGGTGGCGCGCAGCCTCGTGTTCGCCGGCATCGGTCTCGTCGCCGCCGTCTGGGCGCTGGCGTCGTTGATCAGCGGCTGAACCCGGTGCCGACCGGGCGCCCACCGCCGCCGTCACTGGGAGTAGACCGTGACGTTGACCTGGTGGGCGCCGTCGTAGTCGGTGAAACCGAACGTCACACCCCACGCGTCGTTCGAGTACGACGCCGAGTACATGCCGTCGCTCGAGAACTCCGACTCCGACTCGAAGCCGGCCGCTTCCAGCGCGGCGGAGTAGTCGCTCGCGAACGCCTCGCCGTCGTCGGCGGTACCCGCGAGCGTGATGGCGCTGCCGTTGGCGTCGTTGCCCATCACCGATGACGAGGTCACGGCGAGACCTTCGGGGACCGGGACCGCGGACGGCCACTCGTCGGGGATGTCGCTGCCCTGCGACATGGTGAACGAGCCGTCTTCACCCTCGAAGGTCATGTTCCCTTCGGAGTCACCGGAGCCCGTGACCACCTCCCCGTCCCTTCCGACCACCGCGAAGTTGCCGTCCTCGTCGATCGTCATCGACCCGTCCTCGGTCTGGATCGAGAAGCCGCCGTCACCGTCGAGATCGAGGTCGACATCGCCGCCGGTCTGCGACTCGATGATCTTCTCGAGACCGATCTCGGTGGGGCTCTTTCCGCAACCGACGGCGGCGAGGGTGAGGATGGCGGCGAAGCCGCCCGCGCGGAAGAGTGAGGTCGTCGTGCCCGGCATGCCGTCCATGATGGCAGCTGGCACGGGCGGAGTCCGTCCCATCTCCGTCCCATCTGCGAGATTGGGGCCATGAGTGCGCCGCTGCGATTGACGTTCCTCCAGTCGGCGTCACGGGCGGGTGAGCTGCCCGAGTCGCCGGTGGAGGTGGCCTTCGTCGGCCGGTCCAACGTCGGCAAGTCCTCGCTGGTGAACGCGCTCGCCAACCAGAAGCAGCTGGCCCGGGTGTCGAACACCCCCGGGCGCACGCAGTTGATCAACCTGTTCAGCGTCGACCGTACGGCCGACCGTGACATCGCCTCGACCGGCACCGTCGTCGACCTCCCCGGATACGGCTACGCCAAGGCGTCGAAGACCGTGCGACGCGGCTGGCCGGCGATGATCGAGGGGTACCTCCTCCAGCGGGAGAGCCTGGCGATGGTGTTCGTGCTCGTCGACGGCGAGATCGGGCCGACCAAGCTCGACGTGCAGATGCTCGAGTGGCTCCGGTACAACGGCGTGCCGCACACGGTCGTCGCCACGAAGATGGACAAGGTCAAGTCGTCGAAACGGGCGACGCGCCGCAAGGACCTCGCCGCCGGCTGCCAACTCGAGACCGGCGACATCGTGTGGGTCAGCGCCACCAAGGGCGACGGCATCGATGCGCTGCGCTCGCTCGTGCGAACCTGGACCGACAACGCGCGCTGAAGCCGGCACGGATTAGCGTCGCCGTATGGCCGCCGCACCCACCGACGTGTCGATCACCGGGACCGGTCTGTGGGCGCCGGCCGACGTGATCAGCAACGCCGAACTCGTCGAGTCGCTCACCGTCGCGTCCACCCGCTTCAACGAGGAGCACGCCGGCGAGATCGAGGCCGGCTCGGTGGCGGCGCGGGCGTTGCCCGACGAAGAGTTCATCGTCAAGGCGTCCGGCATCAGGTCGCGCCACGTGATGGACAAGGCGGGTGTGCTCGATCCCGACCGGATGCGGCCGCACCTCGAATCGCGTCCGGAGAACCAGCTGGGGATCCAGGCCGAGATGGCGATGCCGGCGATCGAGCAGGCCCTGGCGCAGGCCGGCCGCACCGGGGCCGACGTCGACGCGGTGATCCTCGGCTGCTCGAACCTGCAGCGCGCGTACCCCGCGGTGGCGATCGAGATCCAGGATGCGCTCGGCGCGGGTGGCTGGGCCTACGACATGAACGTCGCCTGCAGCTCGGCGACGTTCTCGATCCAGGCCGGGGTCGACGCGCTGCGCAACGGCTCCGCGTCGTGCGTGGTGGTGGTGAACCCGGAGATCACCTCCGGCCACAACAACTTCGAGCTGCGCGACTTCCACTTCATCTTCGGTGACGCCTGCACCGCGGTCGTCCTCGAGCGCACCGCCGACGCGGTCGCACCCGACGCCTGGACGGTGCTCGGCACGAAGCTCGCCACGCAGTTCTCGAACAACATCCGCAACGACTTCGGGTTCCTCAACCCGTCGGAGGACGGCGGGCGCGAGCCGCACGAGGTCGTGTTCCGCCAGAACGGCCAGATGGTGTTCCGCGAGGTGTGCCCGATGGTGTCGGCCCACATCATCGACCACCTCCACGCTGGCGGCTTCGAGACAGCGGAGGTGCGGCGGTTCTGGCTCCACCAGGCCAACCTCAAGATGAATCAGCTGATCGCCAAGGGCGTGCTCGGGCGGCTCCCCACCGACGACGAGTCGCCGACCGTGCTCGACGAGTACGCCAACACGAGCTCGGCCGGCTCGATCATCGCCTTCCACGAACACCGTTCCGATCTGGTGCCGGGCGATCTCGGGGTGATCTGCTCGTTCGGCGCCGGCTACTCCGTCGGCAGCGTCATCGTGCGCCGCGCCTGAGCCACGTCTTCTCAAGGCTGTGTCAAGCGGCACCGATGATCACGGAGTGGTCGGTCGAACACGTGTGCAGGATGAACAACCATGAACGCGCCAGCTGAGGCCTCCACCGTCGACCCCGCGCACCCGTCGGTGTGGGCACGGCTCGGGCGGCTGTCGTTCCGGCGGCGATGGGCGGTGCTCGGTGCCTGGCTGAGCGTGCTCGTCGTCGTGTTCGCGCTGGCCGGCTCGATCGGCGCGGCGAGCGAGAGCGCCTTCGACATCCCGGCGTCGGAGTCGAAGCGCGGGTTCGAGACCCTCGACACCCACTTCGGTGGCCTGGGCAGCGGATCGTCCGGCAGCATCGTGTTCCGGGCCGAGCAAGGTGTCGACGACCCGCAGGTGACGGCGACGATGACCGAGTTGTTCGATCGGGTCGCCGAGCTCGACGACGTCGCCATCACCAGCCCGTACTCACCGGTCGGTCAGCTGCGCGGGCTCACCGCGACCGAGGGCGACCAGGCGGGTCTGATCGCCTACGCCGCCATCGACCTCGCCGACACGGTGAACGAGTCACAGGCGGCCGAGATCGGCAAACAGATCAACGACCTGATCCCAGCCGGGGTCGATGGGCTGCAGATCGAGGTGGGTGGCGCCGCGCTCGGCACGTTCGAGCCGCCGTCGTCGGAGCTGATCGGCCTCGCGTTCGCCGTCGTCATCCTCATCATCGCTTTCGGTTCGGTGCTCGCGATGGGCTTGCCGATCGGTGTCGCGCTGTTCGGTGTGGGCGCCGGCGCCGGGCTGATCACGCTGCTCTCGCACGTCATGTCGGTGCCCGACATCGCCACCACCCTCGGGGCGATGATCGGGCTCGGAGTCGGCATCGACTACGCGCTGTTCATCGTCACCCGCTACCGCGAGGGTCTGAAGGCAGGCGACTCGCCGGAGCACGCGACGGTCACGGCGATCGACACCGCCGGGCGCGCCGTCGTGTTCGCCGGCTTCACCGTCGTGATCTCCCTGCTCGGGATGTTCGTGATCGGCCTGCCGTTCATCAATGGGATGGCCACCGGTGCCGCGGTCACCGTGCTCGTCACGATGCTCGCCTCTATCACGCTGCTGCCGGCGTTCCTGGGGCTGGCTCAGCGCCGGGTGGAGGTCACCCGCTGGCGTGGGTTGATCGCGGCCGGCCTCGTCGCCGTGGCCCTGCTCGGCGTCGGCCTCGGGATCCAGCCACTGCTCGTCGGGGTACCGCTTGCCGTGGTGGTCGTGCTCGCCTCGTTCGCCGTGGCCCCGCTGCGCCGTGAGCTGCCGCCCCGTGCGGAACGGCCGGTCCGCGAGACGTGGGCGTATCGCTGGAGCCGCTTCGTCCAGCGCCACCCGTGGTGGATCCTCGCCGTGTCGGCCGGTGTGCTCGTGACGCTCATGATCCCCGTGTTGGGGCTGCGCCTCGGCTTCAGCGACGAGAGCAACTTCGCGGAGTCGACCACCACCCGCCGGGCCTTCGACCTGACCACCGACGGCTTCGGCGCCGGCGCCAACGGTCCGCTCGTGCTGACCGCCGAGCTGACGAGCGACGACGACCTCGGTGTGCTCGCCGGTTTGGCCGAGACCCTGGGCACGACCGACGGGGTCGCGTCGGTGCTCGGCCCGATCCCGGATGCACCCACCGATCCGGCCGCCGCGATCATCCAGGTGATCCCGACCACCGGCCCCCAGGACGCGGCGACCGAGGCCCTGGTGCATGACCTCCGCAGCTCGGTCGTCCCGGACGCGGTCGAGGGCACCGGCGTCGAGGTGAACGTCTCCGGCGGTGTGGCGGCCAACATCGACTTCAGCTCGTACCTGACCGCACGCATCCCGGCGTTCTTCATCGCCGTGCTCAGCTTGTCCTTCCTCCTCTTGATGATGGTGTTCCGCTCGTTGCTCGTGCCGCTCAAGGCGGTGATCATGAACATGCTGTCGATCGGCGCCGCGTACGGGGTGGTGGTGATGGTGTTCCAGTTCGGCTGGGGGGCGGCGCTGTTCAACACGGCGGGCGGGCCGATCGAGCCGTTCGTGCCGATGATGATGTTCGCCATCGTGTTCGGCCTGTCGATGGACTACGAGGTGTTCCTCCTGTCGCGGGTCAAAGAGGAATACGACCGCACCGGCGACGCCGCCAACTCCGTGGCCGATGGCCTCGCCCTGACGGCGCGGGTGATCACCGCCGCGGCGGCGATCATGGTCGCCGTGTTCGCCAGCTTCGTACTGGAGGACAACCGGGTCATCCAGATGTTCGGGCTCGGCCTGTCGGTCGCGGTGTTCCTCGACGCCACGCTCGTGCGCATGCTGCTCGTACCCGCCACGATGGAGCTCCTCGGTGAGAAGAACTGGTGGCTGCCCCGCTGGCTCGACCGCATCCTGCCGACGCTCAACGTCGAAGGGGGCGCGCATGCGTCCGCCGTGTCGGTCGCGGTTGCCGGCTCCGCTGACGATCTCGACACTCGCGAACCCGAACTCGTCGACGCCTGATCTCGGCCGCGCAGCCCTGGAGCACGGGTCCGGTCCACGTTTGCGTCGGGATCTGGGTACGCCTGTCGGTGCCGGATCCCGACGCAAACGGTGATTGAGGGGGCGCCGCTCGTCGAGGTGGCCGAGGTGCAAGACTGCGCCCGATGCCGGGGATCATCGAGACGCACGGCTTGGTGATGCAGTTCCCGTCGACCCGGGCGCTCGACGGGCTCGATCTCGCGGTGCCGCCGGGTGTCACCGGTCTGGTGGGCGCGAACGGAGCGGGCAAGACCACGCTGATCTCACTCGTGCTCGGCCTGCTGCGCCCGACGTCAGGGTCGATCTCGGTGCTCGGGCTCGATCCCGGCCCCGACGGCCCCACCCTGCGGGCGATGATCGGCTACGGCCCGGAGCGCAACGTGCTCCCCGACGACCTGCGCGCCTACGACTTCGTCCGCCACCTCGCCGAGGTGAAGGGCCTGCCGCGTGACGAGGCCCGCAGCCGCGCCAGCGACTCGCTGTACCTCGTCGGTCTCGGCGAGGAGCGCTTCCGGGCACTCGGCACCATGTCGACCGGCCAACGTCAGCGGGTGAAGCTCGCCCAGGCGATCGCCGCCGACCCGAGGTTCATCGTGCTCGACGAGCCGACCGACGGCCTCGACCCCGTCCAGCGCGACGAGATGCTGAACATCATCCGCCAGGTCAACCGGGAGTTCGGCATCGACGTGATGCTGTCGTCGCACGTGCTCGAGGAGGTCGAGCGGGTGTGCGACAACGTCGTCGCGCTCGATGCGGGGCTGCTGGTCGCACAGGGCTCGATCGAGGAGCTGGCCGGAGTGTCCGGCGGCATCGAGATCGAGCTCGTCGAACTCGACGACCGTCCGCAGTCGGTCGATCACGTGGTCCAGCTGCTCGTCGAACGAGGCGCAGCGGTCGACCGCAACGACACGGTGCTGCTCGTCGGCGGCCGCACCGACGACGAACTGTTCGATCTCGCTGCGGCGTGCGTCGCCGACGCGCAGGCGCGGATCCGCCGGCTCGCCCAGCGGCGACGGTCCCTCGACGATCTGTTCTCCAGCCACGCGGAGCGAGCGGGCAGTCAGCGGCTCGACGAGGAACGGGCGATCTCGTGAGCATGCGCGGTGACGCCCAGATCGCGGCGCGTGGATTCCAGCCGTACGACGGCCCCCGATCCGGTGTGGCCGGTGCGATCCGCAGCGTCAGCTGGGAGAGCGTTCGTGCCACCCTCGGCCTCGGCCGGCCCGCCCGCACGAAGATCTTCCCGGTCCTGTCCGTCGCGATCGCCTACGTCCCGGCGGTCGTGTTCGTGGGCGTGGCCGTGCTCATCCCCGGCGACATCCTCGAGCCCGAGGACGTCGCGGACTACGCCGGGTACTACGGCTTCATCACGCTGGCGATCATCCTGTTCTGCGCGCTCGTGGCTCCGGAGGTCCTCGTCTCGGACCGGCGCAACGGGATGCTGGCGATGTACCTGTCGACGCCGCTGCACCGCGGCACCTACCTCGCGGCCAAGGCGATCGCGGTCGCCGTCACGCTCGGGCTGGTGACGTTCGGGCCACCGATCCTCGTCCTGCTCGGCTACACGTTCGACGGTTCGGGGCCCGACGGCCTGAACGGCTGGCTGCTCACGCTGCTGCGCATCTTCCTATCCGGCGTGGCCGTGTCGGCGGCGCTGACCGCGGTGTCGATGGCGGCCTCGAGCCTCACCGATCGCCGGGCCTTCGCCGCAATCGGCATCGTGCTGCTCGTCCTGATCTCACCGATCCTCGCCTCCGCGCTCGTCGAGGGCGCCGGCATGTCGCCCTACTGGTGGATGATCTCCCTGTTCACCATGCCGTTCGAGCTCGTGAACCGCATCTTCGGCCAGGCCGGCGAGTTCCCCGAGATCCCGACCGCCGCCGTGCTGCTGGCGAACGTCGCGTGGACCGCGCTCGGCCTCGGTGTCGTGGTGTGGCGCTACTCGAAGCTGGTGATCGCGCGATGACCGATTCGCCGTTCGCGCCGCCGCTCGGGCTGCCCGCGGGCTCGGACGCGACGGTGCAGGTCACGCCTCCTGCCGCTCTCACCGGGATGATCGCGGTGAACGGCGCGTCGAAGTTCTTCGGTTCGGTGGTCGCCGTGAGCGATGTGAGCTTCGCGATCAACGCCGGTGTGACCGCCCTGCTCGGCCCGAACGGCGCTGGCAAGTCGACCTTGTTCCGGATGATCTGCGGTCTGACGACACCCTCGCGCGGCACGGTGGAACTGCTCGGAGCCGACCCGCGCCATGACCGCGACGTCCGCGGACGCGTCGCGCTCGTGCCGCAGCAGGACGCCCTGTTCGACCACCTCAGCGCCGACGAGTTCGTGTCGATCGCCGCCCAGACCCACGGCGTCGACGATCCGGCCGCGGTGGCCCGTTGGGCCCTCGAACAGGTCGATCTCGCCGACGTCGGCGACAAGGTGGTCGGCCAGTTCTCGAAGGGCATGCGCCAGCGGGTGAAGGTCGCGGCGGCGCTCGTGAACGACCCGGAGGTGCTGATTCTCGACGAGCCGCTGACCGGGCTCGATCCCGTCCAGCGCCGCCGCTTGACGGCCCTGTTCCACCGGCTCGGCAACGACGGCCGCTGTGTCCTGGTGTCGAGTCACGTTCTCGACGAGGTCAGCCGGCTCGGGTCCCGAGTGCTGGTGATCGCCCAGGGCCGGCTCGTGGCGAGCGGCGACTACCGCGATCTCCGCGAACTGATGGACGACCGGCCGCACCGCATCCGCTTCGGTACCTCGGATCCGCGCCGACTGGCGACAGCACTCGTCGGGCGCGGCCTCGTCGACGGGTTGACGATCGACGCCACGTCGATCACCGTCGACACGACCGACGCTGACGCGATCGGGCGGCAACTCGCCCCGCTCGCGGTCGAGCTCGGCGTCCGGCTCACCGAGGTGAGCCCCCTCGACGACGACCTCGAATCGGTCTTCAGATACCTGGTGGAACGGCGATGACGACGACCGAACGTCCGGAGGCCGGCACGAGTCGGTCGGTGCCGCCTGGTCGGGCGCTGGCGATCAGCTACAAGGTGATCCTGCGGCAGCTGACGAGCCGCGGCCGGATCATCGCGCTGACGCTGCTCGCCCTCATCGCGCCGGTCGCGGGGTTCGCACTCGGGCAGGCCGACGCCGACCTCGACGACGCCGTCGGGCTGATCGCCAGCCTCGGCTTCGCGGTGGTCGTTCCGGTCGTGGCCCTCGTGTTCGGCGGCGCCGCGATCGGCGATCTTCGCGACGACAAGACCCTCGTGTACTTCTGGCTCCGCCCGATGGACCGGTGGCCGGTCGTCGTCGGCGCCGCGCTCGCCGCGATGACGCTCGTCGCACCGATCACGCTCGTGCCGGTGGTCCTCGCGTCGATCCTCACGGGCGCTGGTGGCGACCTGGTCGGGGCGACCGTGATGGCCGGCGTCGTGGCGGTGATCTCCTACTCGGCGCTCTTCACCTTGTTCGGGGTGTGGCTCAAGCGCTTCATCGTGTGGGGGCTGGCGTACATCCTCATCTGGGAGGGCTTCATCGCCCAGGCCGGCCCCGGCGTGGCCCGGTTCGCGCTGCGCAAGTACACGCGGTCGATCCTCGTCGAGCGCACCGGCGCCGATCTCGACCTCGCCGACTTCTCGCTGGCGGTCGGCATCGTGGTTCCGCTCGTCGTTGCGGTCGCCGCGCTGGCGGTCGCCGCGTGGCGCCTCGGC
>CAZYWK010000005.1:0-5822 GCA_964651825.1 uncultured Ilumatobacteraceae bacterium
ACGCACGGGTCGTTCGTTCTGGCCCCGTCCCCGAACGAACGGGGCGGGTCGGTCGGGTGGCGGCGAGGGGGGAGCGTCACGATGGTGCCGCGATGCCGCGGATGAAGATGTCGGCGAACCAGTCGGCGACCTCGGCGGCGGTGAGCTTCCCGCCCGACTTCAGCCACAGGTAGGTGTAGTTGTGCATGCCGAGCCACGCGCGAGCCGTCAGGCGGGGGTCGAGGTCGCGGAAGTCGCCCGAGTCGATGCCGGCTCGGAGCACGTCTTCCACGTCACGCTCGTACTGGCGGCGACGGGTGCGGAACTGTACGGCGTTGTCGCCCGTGAGCGCCGGGAACTCGTGGAGGAACACCCAGACGTGGTCGGGGTAGCGAGCGATCACGTCGAGGAGTTCGGTGCCGAGCCGGGCCAGCTGCACGGGCGGGGTGCCACTGTCGGCCCGCACACGGGCCGCGCCCGCCAGCACCTCGTCCATCACCCGGTCGTGGATGGCGGCGAGGAGCTGCTCCTTCGAGCCGATGTAGTAGTAGAGCGCGCCCTTGCCGAGCTCGTTGGCCTCGCACAGTTCGGTCGTGCTCGTGGCGTGGAATCCCCGCTGCGCGATGAGGGTGGCCGACCGGTCGATGATCGCGGCCCGCCGCCGATGCCACTTGGCGCTCCGCGGCGTCGCCGTCTCGCTCTCCGCCGCGGCCATGGACCGAGCATATTCTTGTAACGACCGGTCCAACGAATACTCTCCCATCATGCCCTCGACGTCGGTCGACTTGAGCTGGGTCCACGTGCTCCAGCACCACGCCCGCCGCACGCCCGGCAAGCCGCTCGCGGTGTACGACGGCCGTGCCGTCACCTATCAGGAGATGGCCGACTGGTCGGGCCGGATCGCCGCTGGGCTCGCCCAGCGCGGCGTCGGCTTCGGTGACGTCGTCGGTCTGCTCTCGTACAACAGCACCGAGTTCCTGGCGACGATCTTCGCCGCCAACACACTCGGCGCCGTCGCGATGCCGATCAACTGGCGCCTCGCCGCGGCCGAGCTGCACTACCTGCTCGAGCACTCGGGCGCCAAGGTGCTCGTGTGCGACGAGACGTTGATCGAGCTGGCGGACGAAGCCACGGGCGGTGCTGATACGCAGCTCGCCCGCGTGTGCGTCACGTCGCCAAGCGGGTCGACGCCCACCGGTTGGGAGTCGTTCGGTGGCCTCGACACCGGCGACGCCGTCGAGCCCGTCGCCTTGGGCGGCGACGACGTCCACCGGCTGATGTACACCTCCGGCACCACCGGCCGGCCGAAGGGCGTGATGCTCACCCACGCCAACCTGGCCTGGAAGAACTACGCACACGTCACCGAGTTCGGCTTCACGGCGAACGACGTCGGCCTGGCGTGCGGGCCGCTGTACCACGTCGGCGCGCTCGACCTCATCACCACCACGATGATCGCCGTCGGCGCGACGACCATCATCCACCGCGCGTTCGACGCCGCCGCCGTCGTCGACGAGATCGAACGATCGAACGTGACGGCTGTCTGGATGGCGCCGGCGATGCTGCGGGCAGTGCTCGACGAACCGGGCATCGACAGCCGCGACCTGTCGTCGGTGCGGGTGATCATCGCCGGCGGTGAGAAGCTGCCGATCCCGTTCATCGATCGGCTCCAGCACACCTTTCCGGCGGCCTGGCTCGCCGATGCCTACGGCCTGACCGAGACCGTCTCCGGCGACACGTTCCTCGACCGCGACA
The DNA here is from genome assembly GCA_964651825.1 of uncultured Ilumatobacteraceae bacterium. Lineage (GTDB taxonomy): Bacteria > Actinomycetota > Acidimicrobiia > Acidimicrobiales > Ilumatobacteraceae > Sva-07. The sequence goes on from CAZYWK010000005.1 coordinate 1,732, forward strand.
GCACGCAACGCAAGCTCGGCAGCGTCGGCCGGGCGTGCCTCTACCTCGATCTGGAGATCTGGGACGAGGCCGGGCAACCCGTCGGGGCGGATGAGCGGGGCGAGGTCGTGCTGCGCGGCCCCAAGGTCTTCAAGGGCTACTGGAACGACCCCGATGCGACGGCCGCCGCCTTCCGGGGCGGCTGGTTCCACACCGGCGACATCGGCGTGATGGACGACGAGGGCTACGTCTACATCGTCGACCGGTTGAAGGACATGATCGTGTCGGGCGGCGAGAACATCGCCAGCTCCGAGGTGGAGCGTGTGCTCGACGAGCATCCGGCGGTGCTGGAGGTGGCGGTGGTCGGCCGGCCCGACGAGCGGTGGGGCGAGGTGCCCGTCGCCGTCGTCGTACTGAAGCCCGACAGGGTGGCGACCGCCGCGGAGCTGATCGAGCACTGCCGCGGGCAGCTCGCCAAGTACAAGGTGCCCAAGGACGTGACGTTCGTCGATGTCCTGCCCCGCAACCCGTCCGGCAAGGTCCTCAAGCGAGAGCTCCGCACCCCGTGAGTGACCTGCGGTTCGATGGGCGGGTCGCGGTCGTCACCGGGGCTGGTCGAGGGATCGGGCGGGCGTACGCACAACTGCTCGGCGCCCGGGGGGCGAGCGTTGTCGTCAACGACCTGGGTGGCTCGAAGGAGGGGCTCGGAGCGGATGCGGGCCCGGCACGTGCGGTCGCCGACGAGATCGCCGCCGCCGGGGGAGCAGCGGTCGGTGACACGAACGACGTGTCGACCGAGGCCGGCGCGGCGGCGATCATCGACACTGCGATCCGGGAGTTCGGGCGCATCGACATCGTCGTGAACAATGCCGGGATCATCCGTTGGGGGGATCTCCCGGACGTCGACCTGGCTTCGCTCCAGGACACGTTCGACGTGCACCTGATCGGATCGTTCAACGTCACCCGCGCGGCCTGGCCGCACTTGGTCGACCAACAGTACGGCCGGGTCGTGATGACCACCTCGACGGGCATGTTCGGCCTGCGCGGCAACCTCGCCTACGCCGCGGCGAAGGCCGGCGTCGTCGGGCTGATGCGCAACATGAAGCTGTCCGGCCGCCGCTACGGCATCACGGTCAATGCCGTCGCACCGGTGGCCGCGACACGGATGGGTGGAGCGGAGGAGGGCGACGGCGAGCCACCGGCCGATATGGCGCCCGAGCTCGTCGCGCCACTCGTCGCCTACCTGTGCCATGAGCACTGCCCGGTCAGCGGCGAGATCTACGCCGCCGGCGGCGGTCGCTTCTCCCGCTTGTTCATCGCCGCCACGGAAGGTGTGGTGCCAGGCGGGGACGGCCCGGTGAGCGTCGAGGACGTCGCCGCGAACTGGGACGCGATCAACGACGACACGAACTTCTACGTGCCCGCCGACCTCCCCGGCTGGGCGGCGGAGTACATGAAGCACCGATGAGCCGGATCAGTGCCTTGGGAGCGTTGGCGAGGACCGGGGTGCTCCGCCCGATCCGACCCGATCGCCTCGTAGGGATCGCCAGGGAGGCGAGGAAGTTCGGGCCGTCGTTGGCCACCGCGGTGGCGATCTCGGCCCAGCGCGACCCCGATCGCGCGGCGATCATCGATGGCACCGGCACGCTCACCTGGCGCGAGGTGGACCGGCGGACGAACAACGTCACCGTCGCGCTGCGGGAGCGAGGCGTCGAAGCCGACGACGTGATGGGCGTGCTGTGTCGCAACCACCGCGGGTTCGTCGAGGCGGTCGTCGTCGCCGGCAAGCTCGGCACCGACGCGGTGTTGCTCAACACCGGATTCGCCGGCCCCCAACTCGGCGAAGTGGCCCGTCGCGAAGGGGTCACCATCCTCGTGGCCGACCACGCGTTCACCGATGCGGTCGACGAGTCGGGGCTCGCCGACGACGTTCCCGTCTTCTGGACGTCGACCGATCCTGATGTGGGCCAGGACGGCGCCCTCGACGACCTCGCGGGCCAAGGCGACGGGCGTCCGGTCGACGCCCCCCGCTCGCACAGCACGCTCATCATCCTCAGTTCGGGCACCACCGGCAGCCCGAAGGGAGCGAAGCGCAGCGTCGACCGCGACAAGGCCAAGGCGAACATGGCCTCGAACATGTCGATGATCGACCGGCTGCCCATGCGTGCCCGCTCCACCACACTGATCTCCGCTCCGCTCTTCCACACCTGGGGCCTCACTGGTCTCTTCGTCTGCTCGTTCATGTCGTCGACGATGGTGTTGCGCGAGCGCTTCGATCCCCTCGACGTCGTCGAGACGCTGTCGCGCGAGGAGGTCGACACCTACCTCGCCGTGCCGGCCATGCTCCAGCGGATCCTCGCCGTGCCCGCCGCCGTCCGCCGCCGACACCCCACCCCGAAGTTGCGGGTCACGGCGCTGTCGGGCTCGGCCCTCCCCGGCGGCCTGGCGACCAGATGGATGGACGCGTACGGCGACAACCTCTACAACCTCTACGGCTCCACCGAGGTGGCCGCGGTGGCGATCGCCGGACCCAGCGACCTGCGTGCGGCTCCCGATACCAGTGGGCCGCCCGTTCCGGGCGTCGACGTCAGGCTCCTCGACGCCGACGGTGGCGAGGTGCCGGCGGGCAGCACCGGCCGGATCTTCGTGCGCAGCGGCATGCTGTTCGACGGCTACACCGGCGGTGGCTCGAAGCAGTTCATCGACGGCTACATGAGCACCGGCGACCTCGGCCACCTCGACGACGCCGGGCGGCTCTACATCGACGGTCGCGAGGACGACATGATCGTGTCCGGCGGCGAGAACGTGTACCCCCAGGAGGTGGAGGAGGTGATCCTCCGCCACGAGGCCGTCGTCGAAGCCGTCGTGGTCGGCGTGCCCGACAGCGAGTTCGGTCAGCGCCTGCTGGCAGTCGTGGTCGCGGTCGATGGCGCCTCACCCACCGCGGAGGAGATCAAGGCGTGGGTGCGGTCGAACCTCGCCCGCCACAAGGTTCCTCGCGAGGTGCACTTCCGTGACGAGTTGCCCCGGAACACCACCGGCAAGCTGCTGCGCCGTGTGCTCGTCGCCGACGCCACGGGCCAGGAGTAGCGGCCCGGCCCGGCCGACTGGGCCTCGACCAGCTTTCCGGTGACTCGCCGGCCGTCAGGTCGGGGGCTCGGTGTCGCGGTCGGCGTCCATGACTCCGCCGGCCTGTTGGACCATGGATCGAGCCGCGTCGCGGCGGGTCATCGAGCCGAGGTGCTGCTGCATCTGCCGGAGCTGCTCGGCCGCCAGCCAGGTCGGCCCATCGGCGAGGTGCTCGAGGGCTTCGGCGACGACCTGCTCGGGCGTCGCCACGCCGTCGAACGGCAGCGGGTCGTCGGGATCGGTCAGGACGCCCTGCTTGACGAGGATGCGGCGGAAGGCGGGCGTGTCGGTCATGCTCAGCACCAGCGACAGCACGTCGACGCCCTTGTCGTGCAACTCGGCCCACAGCGCCTCGGCCATCACGATGTCGAAGGCCTTCGAGGCGCCGTAGGCGACCATGTTCGGCATGCCGATCAGGCCGGCGCCGGAGGACACGAGGATGATGCCGCCCCGGCCGCGCTCGACCATCGGGCCGGCGAAGTGGTGGCACAGCTCCATCGACACGATGCAGTTCCGTTGGACGAGCGCGAGCGGCACCTCGACCGGGTTGGCGAGGAACGGTTCGTAGTGCGGGTCCGCCCCCGCGCAGTACATCAGCATCCCCACCTCCAGTCCGGAGGTGGCCGCGATGATCGACGCCGCGGCGCCGGCACTCGCCAGGTCGATGGCGATCGTGCGGGTCTCCACCCCGTGCTCGGCACCGATGTCGGCGGCCAGTTCGTCGAGCACCGGCTGGCGCCGCGACAACAAGGCCACGTTCACCCCGTGGCTCGCCATCGTCCGGGCGAACTCGGCGCCGACCCCCTCGGACGCACCGACGATCAGCGCCCACGGGCCGTACTTCGCAACCAGCTCGTCGCTCACGATGTCTGCCTCTCCTGTCACCCCTCGAGCATCACGATGCGTGCCATCGTGCACTGCCGGCGGTCGATCCGCCAACCGTCCGCGGTGCGCACGAGCTCATCGTCGTAGAAGCCGACGGC
>CAZYWK010000005.1:5922-11585 GCA_964651825.1 uncultured Ilumatobacteraceae bacterium
CGATCCGCCAACCGTCCGCGGTGCGCACGAGCTCATCGTCGTAGAAGCCGACGGCGTTTACACACGTGGTGTCGGCCAGTACCAGCAGTGCATCGACGTAGCTCCGGGCCACCGCCGTGTCGGCGGCGACCGTGATCGCCTGGTTCGTGATGCGATGCAGCGTGTGCCCCATCGGCGCGTGGGCATCGGCCATGTACGCGGCGATCGCGTCCACGCCGTCCCAGACACCGATGTCGCCGTAGTCGGCGTGGCAGTGCTCGGTGAAGCACGTCGCGAACAGCGCCCAGTCGCGACGATCGATCGCGGTGGCGTATCGAACGAGCAGGTCGGCGATCTCCTGCCGGTCAGCCAGCGCGTGTTGTTGCTCGGTCATGTGTTCGTCAGTCCTCGTCGAGGACGAAGCTCTTGGTCGTCTCGTCCCACCCGAAAAGATAGGCCTCCGGATCGCCGTCGGCGGCGGGGAACGGGCCGTAGGTCCGCTCGGTGGGATCGCCGGGGATCGTGATCGTCATCCCGTCGAACGCGGCGGCGAACGTGCCGTAGTTCAGGTTGGCGCCGGCGCGCTGGAGGATCGCCTTGATCAGCCAGACGTCGGGGCAAGCCTGGAACGCGGCTTGGTACGGCTGGTTCGAGCGGTCGTCGGGATCGAAACTGCTCGGTTCAGGTGTCTCGACGCCCGCCGCGGACAGGATGGCGACGCACTCCTGGAACGTGGCCTCGTCGAAGACGGCCTGGTCCGGACCGTAGTTGTTGCCCGACAGCGAGCCGACGAGGATCGAGGTGTCGGTGGTCGCGTCGCTCGTGGCGAACGACCGTGCCGCCTGCCCGTCGGTGAACAGCAGCGTCGGGCGGTACGAGGTGTCCTCGACCGCGAACTGCGGATAGTTGGCGGCGCCGATGCCGACGAGCAGCACCGTGTCGGCCCCCGAGGACTTGAAGCGCTCGGCGAGCAGCTTGACGCTGTTCTGCACCGCGTTGATGTCGTCGGTCGGTGCGTCCATCACACCCACCTCGACCGGTTCGACGCCCAGCTCGTCGAGTACCGGCTCCACGTACAGGTCGTATTCGTTGGTGTCCGCTGCCGCCATGTACACCGCGACACTGCCGTCGAGCGCGCCGCGCTCCGCGAACTGTGTGGTGACGACGCCTGCGCGATCGGCATCGGCGGTCCACGTGACCCAGGGCGCCCGGGCACGATCGACCAACACTTGGGTCATCCCGCCGCCGACGACCGCGGTCCCGTGGACTTCGAGCGGGCACATCGTCGCATCGTTCAGGAAGAAACCGGTGAGGAGGAAGACATCGTCGTCCTCCGTGAGCTTCAGGCACGCCGCTTCGGCCGCGGCCGCGTTGGTCGGGTCGATCGGGGCGAACACCAACTCGAGCTCACGACCGTTGATCCCACCGCTCGCGTTGATGTCGTCGGCCAGCGCCTGGTAGACGGCGGCATGGTCACCGAGGTCGAAGTTGAGGCCGACGGCCCGCAACGCCTCGCTGTCGACGTAGGTGACGCCGATCGTGACGGTGTCGTCGGTGACGCCGGGGGCATCGCCGGTGAGCGACTGGTCGATCACATCCGATTCGGGCTCGGTGTCGGCGGTGGCCTCGGTACCGGGTGGCGCCTCGTCGGTCGTGTCGGGAGCCTCGGTGCCGGTCGGCTCGGGCGCCGTGTCGGGGGCCGACGCGTCCGGGGCGGCGGTGCCCTGCGGGGCGGTGGTGTCGCCGGAGCCGTCGCCTGACGAACAGGCGGCCATGGCGAGCGCCATGGCACAGATCGCGGCTCGCGTCGCGACCCGAGGCCTCGTCGCACGGTGTGCCTTCGTCATCTCGTGGTCCCCTCGGATCGTGTGGATGTCCGTCTCGGATGGTGCCCGCCCGGTCGGCGGAGTGGTGCTCAGGTCGGGTTCGGTGCGTCGCGGGCGGTCTCGGCGGCGCGGGCCAGTTCGGTGGCACGCGTCGAGACGGCGGTGATGAGGTCGCCGTGGGTGACGATGTAGCGCTCCCCGGCCAGGACAGCCTCGATGACCCCGGCGGCCGCGTGGTCCGCGGTGGCGAGCATCGAGGCCATGTCCGGGTTGCTGGCGATCATGGCCTCGAAGTCGCCGTCGTTGGCGATGGGGCGGCGGAGGTGGTCTGGTTGAGCCGCTTCGCTGGTCTCGAGGTGACGGGTGATCATGGCCGACGGGAAGATCACCGAGACGCCGATGCCGTCGCCGGCGAGCTCGAGGCGGAGGGTCTCGGCCAGGCCCCAGACGGCGAACTTGCTCGCCTGGTAGGCCCCGAGCCGGCTGGCCGGGTCCATGATCGACGACGAGGTCGTGAAGGCCAGGTGACCACGTTCGGCCGTGCGGAGCAGGGGGATGAACGCCCGGGCCACCCGGGCTGATCCGGTGACGTTCACGTCGAGCAGCCAGCGCCACTCGTCGTCGCTGAACGCCTCCACCGCGCCGAACAGCTGCACCCCCACGTTGGAGACGACCAGATCGACCGACCCGAATCGCTCGGCCACCGCAGTGGCCGCGGCTTCGACGCGGGCGGTGTCGGCGACGTCGACTGCCAGGCCGATCGCACCGACGCCGTGGGTGTCAGCGACCCGGGCCGCCTCGGTGACCGCCCGGTCACCGTCGAGGTCGAGCACGGCGACATCCATCCCGAGCGTCGCGCAACGCTCGACGAGGGCCAGGCCGAGACCGGACGCACCTCCGGTGACGACTGCGGTCGGCATCAGCCCTCCTCGGGGATCACGAAGTCGGTGTGCAACCTCGTGAGCTTCGACGACTTGATCCGCCACTCGCCGTCGGTCTTCTCGTAGGTCTCGTGGTAGTGGCCGTAGCCGTCGAGGCGCATTCCGGTCGACCACACGATGATGTCGTGGAGGGCCCAGATACCCGTCGCCGTGGTGTCCGAAGTGAGGTCGATCTCGGGCATGTGACCGTGGTGGACGGTGACCGCATCACCGAGTGCGTCGCGCAGGAACGCGATGAACTCGTCCGCGCCGCGCTCCACGTCGCCGCCGGCCTCGGAGGTGTCGATGACGACGTCGTCGGCGAACACCTCGCGCATCCCTGCCCAGTCCTTCGTGTCCATCAGGCGGAAGTAGCGAGCCTTCAGCCGCCTGATTGCCTCGATCTCGTCCATGCCGATCAAGTATACGCTTATGGATACTTGAGTGTCGATTCGCCGTCACTCGGCCGACCTGAGAAAGACTCCAGCAGGATGAGACAGCAGCCACTGCGGGGCCGGCCCACACGGGTCGAGTCCGAAGCGATCGAACGTCGCCTCCGCGAAGCAGCCGTCGACGCCTTCGCCACCAACGGCTTCGAGGCCACGACGATGGAGGCCGTCGCCGCCGCCGCTGGCATCACGAAGCGCACCCTCTACGCCAAGTACCCCGACAAGCAAGCGCTCTTCGCGTCCGTCATCCCGCAGGCGCTGGCCGACATGCCGTTCCACGACCTGGCGATCGAGGTCACCGACACCGATCTCGCTACGGCGCTGCGCTCACTCTCGGAACAGATCCTCACCCGGCTCGTCGAACCCCGGGCGGTGCGGCTCAGGCGCCTGGCCGTGCTCGAAGCGCCCCGCCTCGCCCAGCTCCACGGGGTGCAAGGAGATCTCTGGGCGACCAGTCTCCAGTCGGTGGTCGACCTGCTCGCGGCCCACGCCGCGGCGGGCACGATCGTCGTCGACGATCTCCGGGCCGTGGCCGATCTCTTCCTCGCGATGGTCGCCGGAACCCCCACGATGTGGGCCGACTACGGCATCGTCCAATCGCCCGACGAACGACGTCAACACATCGAGAGAGCTGTCGACCTGCTACTCGCCGGTCTCCTCCCTCGAAGCTGAAGGCAGGCGGAGCCGTGGCCCGGCGGCGCTCGGCCCGTGCCGGGTCGGGAGCTGGTCACACCTCGCCGTGGACCTTGTCGACGACCTGCTTGACCGTGTCCTTGGCCTTGTCGCTGAGATCCTGATCACGTGCCCAATCGGCCGCATGCGCGCCCTTGGTCCCCGCCCAGTCGACCGCTTGGGGCGCCTTCCCCTTGAACGTGGACTTGGCCGACGCGCCGAGTTCGGCCGCTCGCTGTCCGCCGCGGATCGCCGAGTCCATCACGATCCCGATCGCCGCTCCGGTGAAGGCGCCGAGCGCCATGCCCTTCCATGTGTTCTTCATGCGACACGGGTTCCCCCGAATCAGCGATATGAAACCGGTGGGCTGAGGGGGTGGGTCACGGCCCGACGGGAAGCACCGTTCCGAAGAACGTGCACGGTGTGCCGGAGCGCGCGTGCAGATCGATCTCGACGAGCCGCCCGCCGGCGTCCACGTTGCGCATGGTGCCGCTCACATGCTCTGCGAAATTGGCGGGTGTGAAGGCGAAGTTGGCGGCCGCCACGTCGAGCAGCTGAGAATCGGCTTCGTTGGAGCAACACCCGAGTTCTCCTTGTACCGATCGGTCCAATATGCTCGCCGGTATGGACTTCTCCTTCAACGAGGTCGAGCGCGACCTGATCGAGCTCTGCCGGCAGTTCGCCACCAAGGAGATCGCGGTGAGGGCGCCGGGGGCGTGGGATCGAGGGGAGTGCCCGACGGACCTGCTGCGCGAGATGGGCGAGCTCGGGTTGCTCGGCATGCTCGTGCCTGAGGAGTTGGGCGGCATCGGGATGTCGACGGTCGGGTTCGTGGCCGCGCTCGAACAGCTCGGCCAGGCCGACCAGTCGGTGGCCGCCGCGTTCCAGGCGCACGTCACGATCGGGTCGATGCCGCTGTTCCTGTTCGGCAACGACGACCAGCGCGAGCGGTGGCTGCGCCCGCTGGCGGAGGGGCGGGCACTCGGCGCGTTCGGATTGACCGAGCCGGACGCCGGCTCCGACACGCGCGGAATCTCGACGCGGGCGGACCGGGTCGACGGCGGCTGGGTGATCAACGGTCGCAAGGCGTTCATCTCCAACGCCGGCACCGACATGTCGTTCGGCGTCACTCTGCTGGCCCGCACCGAGACGAACGACGACGGCGGGCCGAAGTTCGCCAGCTTCGTCGTCGAGAAGGAAACGCCCGGCTACACGACGGGGCCGAAGCTGCGCGGGATCGGCTGGAAGGGCCTCGACACCCGCGAGCTGTTCTTCGACGACGTGTTCGTGGCCGACGACCATCTCGTCGGCGACCCGGAACTCGGTCTCGGTCAGTTCCTCGGGGCCCTGGAGGTGGGGCGCATCTCGATCGCCGCTCTGTCGCTGAGCCTCACTCAGGCGGTGCTCGACATGTCGCTCGACTACGCCCGCCAGCGCCGGCAGTTCGGCCAGCCGATCGGCAAGTTCCAGGCCATCCAGTTCAAGCTGGCCGACATGGCGACCGAGCTCGAAGCGGCCCGCTGGCTCACCTACCGCGCCGCGTACCTGCGCGACTCCGGCCAGCCGTTCCTCAAGGAGGCGTCGATGGCCAAGCTCAAGGCGAGCCGCCTTGCCGCGGCCGCCGCCTCGGAGGCGGTGCAGATCCACGGGGGCGTGGGCTACATGCTCGAGTCGCCCGTGGCCCGGTTCTACTGCGACTCCAAGGTGCTCGAGATCGGCGAGGGCACCAACGAGATCCAGCACATCGTCATCGCCCGCCAGCTCGGCTGCTGACCCCGTTCGTTCTGGCCCCGTCCCCGAACGCACACTCCGTTCGT
>CAZYWK010000005.1:11685-80383 GCA_964651825.1 uncultured Ilumatobacteraceae bacterium
CCGTTCGTTCTGGCCCCGTCCCCGAACGCACACTCCGTTCGTCCGGCCCCGTCCCCGACGAACGAGGTGGGTAGGTTTCAGGGGGCGGAGTAGCCGCCATCGACGACGAGGGCGGAGCCGGTCGTCCAGCGGGAGGCGTCGCTCGCCAGGTACGAGTAGGCACCCGCCAGGTCGGCGGCGGCGCCGAGGCCGAGCGGATGCTTGGCATCGATGGCGTCGATCGCCTCCTGGGGCAGACCCTCGTGGATGCTCGACAGGAACGTGCCGGGGCACACGCAGTTGACCCGGATGTTGTCGCGGGCGTACTCGATCGCGGCGACCTTGGCGACCGAGATGATGGCGGCCTTGGTGGCGCAGTAGGGCGCCGAGTGCGACCACGCGGTCATGCCGGCGATCGACGCGGTGAGGATGATCGAGCCAGCGCCCTGTCGGCGCATCGGCGCGATTCCGGCCCGCACGGCGTGGACCGCGCCCATCAGGTTGATGTTGATCGCCCGCATCCAGTCGTCGTCGGTGAGGTTGTGGATGCGCCCGTTCGGGGAGAGCACGCCGGCGTTGCTGATCAGCACGTCGAGCCGGCCGAACGTGTCGATCGCGTGGGCGACGACCGCCTCCACCTGTTCGAGGTCGCTCACGTCGGCGAGCACGGTCTCGACGGAACCGGTCGTTGCGCCGAGCCCGTCGATCGTCGCCTGCAGCGCCGGCTCGCTGACGTCGCTCAGCACCAGATCGGTCCGGGCCTCTCCGGCGAGCACGTTCGAGATGGCCGCGCCGAGCGCCCCGCCGGCACCCAGGATGGCGACCGTCCTGCGCTCGCTCATACGAGTTGGTAGCCGCCGTCGACGTGGATGACGGCGCCGGTGACGAACGCCGCGGCGTCGGAGGCCAGGAACTGGTAGGCGCCGGCGAGGTCGGCCGACCGGCCCCAACGGCGCATCGCCGTGTGCTCGAGGATCTTGCCGGCCAGCCGCTCGTTGTTGGCGAAGCCGTCGGCGAGCGGTGACTCGAACCAGCCCGGCGCCACGACATTGACCGTGATGCCCTGTGGCGCGAGATCGAGCGCCAGCCCCTTCGCCATGCCGATCAGGCCGGCCTTCGACGCGCTGTACGGCGTGAGTCCCTTGCGCGGGCGCTCGCCGAGCACCGAGCCGGTGAAGATCAGCCGGCCACCCTCGCCCATCACGCGGGCGGCGGCCCGAGCGCCGAGGAACGCTCCGGTGAGGTTGACGTCGATGACGTCGCGCCACACGGCCGGTTCGATGGCGAGCGGCCCGGCGACGACGGGGGAGATCCCCGCGTTGCAGATCCAGACGTCGACGGCGCCCCACTCGGCGACGACGCCGTCGGCGACCGACTCGTTGAAATCGGCGTCGCGCACGTCGCCGGCGAACACCAGCGTGTCGCCGGGGAGCTCGTCGGCCACCTCCTTCAGGTCGCGCTCGGTGCGCGCGACCAGCGCGACCCTGGCGCCGGCACGGGAGAACGCGTGGGCGATCACCTCGCCCAGCCCGCGTCCGCCGCCTGTCAGCACGACCCGCCGCCCCGCGACGTCACCCACCAGGGGAAACGTCTCTGGAATCTCGATCCGCTCCGGCATCGCCACCTTCTCGTTCGTGCGCCGGCACGATACCGTCCCGGCTTGGACCGATCAGTACAATACACGTCCATGCCGGAACTGACGCACGACGCCACGAGCCGCAGCCTCGACACCGAACGCGGCGTGCTGCACTACCACGAGGCCGGCGACGGCCCACCGTTGCTGCTGCTGCACGGCTCGGGTCCGGGCGTCAGTGGCTGGGCCAACTTCCGCGGCAACCTGCCGACGTTCGCCGAGCACTTCCGCACCCTCGTCCTCGACCTGCCGGGCTTCGGCAAGAGCTACTCCTGCGACGGCAGCCCGGTGATGGCGGCGCCGCAGGCGGTCGTCGACTTCCTCGACGGCATGGAACTGGCGTCGGTGCCGGTCGTCGGCAACTCGATGGGTGGCCACGTCGGCGCCCGCATCGCCGCCAACCATCCCGATCGCGTCAGCCGGCTCGTGACGATCGGCGGCGTCGGTGTCACGCTGTTCAGCCCCTCGCCGGCCGAGGGCGTCAAGCTGCTCGTCGAGTTCGTCGAGGAGCCGACCCGCGAGCGACTCGTGGCGTGGATGGCATCGATGGTGTACGACCCGGCGATCCTCACCGACGAGTTCGTCGAGCTCCGCTGGGAGGCGGCCAACGAACCCGGCGCGCTCGACGACGTGCGGCGGATGTTCAACCGCAAGGTGCTCCACGGCATGCGCACGTATGCCAGCGCCGGCGCCGTCGATCAGGTGTCGATGTTGGCCAAGATCGAGGCGCCGACGCTGATCACGTTCGGCCGCGACGACCGGGTCACGCCACTCGACAGCGTGCTCGTGCCGATGCGCGTGATCCGCAACTGCGAGGTCCACATCTTCCCCAACTGCGGCCACTGGGCGATGATCGAACGCAAGGCCGAGTTCGAAGACGTCGTGCTCAGCTACCTGCTCCGTCGTTCGGGTTAGCCTCCACGGTCTGGTCACCGACGGAACTCGTGGAGCGGCGGGATGGCCGTGGTTGGCGATCGCGACCGGGCTCGTCGTTCTGCTCGTGACGGCCGGTGTGGCCGCGGCAGGCTCACCAGGATCGATCGAGGTCGCCGTGTTCAGATGGTTCAACGATCCACCTCGTGTCCTCGGTGCGGTGACGGCCCTCGTCAACCCGTTGCTCCGTCCCGCCGGACTCGTCCTGCTCGTCATCGCTGCGCTCGTCGCGCTGTCGCTGACCGAGCGCGATGTCTTCTGGCGGATCGTCACCAGTGCGGCCGCGGCGGGCATCCTGGCGTATCTGGTCGACAACGCGGCGAAGCGCATCGTCGATCGCGGTCGGCCTCCTGCGTACCTGTCGGATGTGCTCGTTCACGGGTATCCGACTATCCCGCGAGGAGCCGGCTACCCGTCGAGCCACACGGCGGTCGCCGTCGCCGTGGTCGTCGGCGCCTGGCCGTGGCTCGACCGGCGATGGCGGGTGGCCGGTGTTCTGGCTGCGGTGATGATCGGCGTGAATCGCATGTACGTCGGTGCTCACTTCCCCCTCGACATCGTCGGCGGAGCCGCCGTCGGCCTGGTGGCCGGTGGGGCCGTGCTCGTCGTCGTCATCGAGCGGCTGTCGCCGCCGCGGGCCTCGGCGACCGCATGAGCTCGGCCGGGGTTCGGGCTCGGTGCCCGAAGTCGGGCACGCGCTGCTCCTACGATCTGGACTCGTGACGATCGAGCGAACAGACCCGACGGGTATGCACATGTCGACCACGAGGAGGCGCCGGTTCGTGGCAGGCGTGGCCGCCCTCGCTCTCATGGCGGGGGCGTGCAGCAGCGACGACGCGGCGAACGACGACGCAGCGGAGCAGACCACGGTGCCCTCGGACCCGGTGGCGGCCGCAGAGGCGCGCGTCGCGGCCGCCGAGTCCGGCATCTCCGATGCCGAGGAATCAGCCGCGGCCGCGGGCGAGCAGTTCTGCGGCAGTGCCGAGGGCTACGTCGAAGCGCTCGACCGCTACGGCAAGCTGTTCACCGACGACGCCGCCACGGTCGGTGACGTCCAGACGGCCGGCGCCGACCTGGTTGAGCCACGCGACACCGTGGCCGCGGCGGTGGACGAGTACGAGCAGGCGAGGACGGCGCTGACCGAGGCCGAACAGGAGCTCATCGACGCCGAGGCGGCGCTCGCCGAGGCGATCGCGACCGCGTCCAGCGTGCCGATCAGCTCGACCGAGCCGGAGACGGCGACGACCACGACGATCGTCGCTACCGAGCGGATCGAGCGCGTCCAGCAGGCCGAGGACGATCTCGCTCGGACCGGGCGGGGGATCACGGAATCGACGCCTCTGGCGGAGGCGACCGCGGAGTACAACTCGGCCGCGTTCGCGCTGCAGATCGTCTGGCTGCAGCTGCTCGCCGAGGCCGGTTGCCTCACCGACGAGCAGCAGGCCGAAGCGCTCGAGCAGGTGACGGCCTACACGACCACGCTCCAGGCCGAATTGCAGTCGGTCGGCTACTACGACGGTGCGATCGACGGCATCTACGGCCCGGCGACCGTCGACGGAGTGAAGCGGTTGCAGGCCGACAGCGGCCTCCCCGAGACCGGTTTCGTCGACCGGGCCACGGCGTTGGCGCTCGACGAGCTGCTGGCTGCGCTCGATCGGCAACAATCCGCTGCCGACCTGACGCACACGGCGTCGGTCCAGACCGTGCTCACCTTGACCGGCCACTGGGACGGCCCGATCGACGGCGTGTGGACCGACGAGCTGACCGCCGCTCTCCAGGAGCTCCAGATCGCCCTCGGGGTCGATCCGACCGGGGTGGTCGACACCGCCACGCTCGCCGCCTTCCAGCAGGCGCTCGCCAATCGATCGAACGCGCCGGTCACGACCGACGTGCCGGCGTCGACGCCTCCCGATACCGGCGTGGAAGCGACCGTACTCATCGCCGACTCCGACCTCGGACAGATCCTGACGGACGCCGACGGCATGACCGTGTACCTCTTCACGCCGGACGCCCAGGGCGCCCCCACCTGCGTCGACTCGTGCGTCGAACAGTGGCCGCCGGTGATCGTCGACGACGCCAGCGAGGTCGTTGGAGGCGATGGCGTCGACGCGTCGCTGCTCGGAACGGTCGAGCACCCCGACGGCCTCCAGGTCACGTACAACGGCTGGCCGCTCTACCTGTTCTTCGGCGATTCCGAGCCCGGGGACACCAGTGGTCAGGGTCAAGGCGGCGCGTGGTACGTCCTCGACCCGACGGGCAACCCGATCGGCGGCCTCTGACCGCACCCCTCGGCCCATCGGTCGTGAAGTGGTCGTCCTCCATCGGTCACGGGCTCGCATGCCCGTAGCCCGCTGGTTCGACGACAGTGCTCGTCGATGTGGTCTCCGCGCCTGTAGTGGTCGCGGGAACCGTTGTCGCCGGGTCGACGTCCTCGGGCTCGGTGCTCGTCATGACAGGCGGACGGGTCGTCGTCGAACCCTGCGGGGCGGGGACGACGACGGACGACGTCTGCGCCAGGAAGGCGCACGGTTTGCCGTTGAGGCGGAAGTCGACGGGTGGAGCGAAGGTGTCCGTGGCGCTGGTCATATGAAATTGCGGAGGGTTGCTGGTCACGGCCCCGTGTGGCGGGATGGGCATCCAGTCGGGGGCGACGTACGTCACCGATCGGCCGGTCTGGCTGATCTGTCCGATGTACGCCGTCACCACCTGCTCGTCACCCAGAAAGGTCCAGGTCAGCGTCCATTTAGGATCGACCGCCACATCTGTCTCGTTCCTGACGTTGAACGAGGCGTTCGCGTTCCCCGGCCAGGTGGCGTCGAGCCTCCACAACACGATCGAACAGGTGGTGGTCGGCTCAACTGACTTGATCGCCCACGACGCGTTTGAGCCCGACCGGACGGTGAAGCCGGCGAACGAAGAGCGAAAGCCTCCGAGGACGACCACCACGACCGCGAAGGCGAGCATGATCACCAAGACCGCGGCCTCGAGGATCGTGCGAGCGGCGTCTCCCTTGCGCATCCCGGGGAGGAACTCGATCGTCAGGGCGCCGCGGATCAGGAGCGAAGTCGTGACGACGACCGCGATCACGAGGAGCCAGGATCCCCTCGCAGCCCATACGATCGGCAGCCCGATGACGGGGACGAGAATGCGTCCCACCCCGATGACCGTCGACGGGTCGATCGGCGTCGAGTCCTCCATGGTGTTGGCATCGCCCTTGGTGACGAGCATGCCGTCCTCGCGGATCTCGACGATCCGATGCAGCAGCCGCTGGTCGGGCCGGGCCGGGTTCGGGTAGAGGATCACCTGCCCCACGAGATAGTCGTCGACCGATGCCACCAGCGTCACGTCCCCAGGCTGGATGGTCGGACGCATCGAACCGCTGACGATCGTCGTGCCGGTGAAACCGAACGGGCGCGGGATGAACGCGAACGCGATCAGCGTCAACAGCATGCACAGGACGCCCCGGCACACGGCCACCCGGATCAGCACCGCCCAGGGGAGGTCCTCGAGCGGGACGCCTCGCCATCCGGGCCGGGTGCGCGGTTGCGCGCTGGTCACCGATCCTGCTCAGGGAAGACTCTGGGCCTCCCAGACGAACGTGACGGCGGCCGACTCGGCCATGTCCGCGGTGTCGGCCACCGTGTACTGCACGGTGTACGTCTGGTCCTGCGTGCCGGCCATGGTGATCTCGAGGATGCCTTGCGAGAAGTCCGTCAACGCCTGGAACTCGGCGAGCGTGCCCGTCCACGGCGAACCCGTTGCGCCGACTGCGGTGATCACCAGATCGAGGTCGGAGGCCAGAGACTGGTCGGCCACGGGATCCCCAGAATCGGCGTACAGCCGGACGAGGGACGAGATTTCCCCTCCTTCGTAGTGCACGACGATGGGGGCGGTGCCCGTCGAGCCAGGGGAGAGGTCGGTCACGTCGAAGGCAGCCTCGGCCTCCTTGTCGTTCGAGAGGTCGATCGTGCCGGTAGAGAACGAGTTGGGTTGGGTCTCGGTGTCGGTACTGAAGGCCGCATACGACGCGAGGTAGATGAGCACGCCGGCCACGATGATCGCGAACGCGATGACGCCGGTGACGATCCAGAAGCGGGACCCCCGACCATTGGTACCCTGCGTCTCGGCTGCGGTTACGTCCGTCATGTCGCTCCCCCTCTCGCCGTCGCACACCAGTACTGCGACGTTGTGTCGGCGGAGGTTACCCCAAGACCGGGACGGCAACGGGACGCGACCGACGGCCCTCGAACTGCCGGTACGAGACGCTGCTCAGCGCCCCGGACTGCAGGTCCCCTGTGTGGGACGTGCAGCTCCCGACTCAGGGAGAGGAAGGGGCGCGGGTCACGGTCAGGGGGCGGGCGTAGGACACGTCGTCGCGGTCGAGGCTCGGCGCGATCTGAATCGACGGGTCGATGCCGCCGCCCTCGACCGCGCCGTACCACTCCAGGCTGACGACGCGGTTGGCGATGGCCCACTCGCCGTCGCGGCGCTCCAGCCGGTCGATGTAGCGGCCGGCGGTGAGGCGGATCTTCGACGATCCCTCGACGCGGATCGTGCTCAGGAAGTAGCTCTCGGCATGGGCCTCGTCGCCATCGACGTCGACGTTCTGCGTCGTCACGTGGCGCTGATAGCCGGCGAACGGGGCGTGCACGTCGAGCAGGTACTGCACGAGACCGTCGAGGTCGCCGACGTACTGGCCGTGGTCCTCGACCGCATCGGGGTGGTAGGCGGAGCGCAGCAGATCCTCGTCGCGGCGATCGAGCCCGCGGGCGTACCGGTGGACGCAGTCGACGATCGCCTGCCGGTCGAGCAGACGGCGCAGCGCCTGGACCTCAGCGCTGGTGAGTTGATCGGTCACGTGTGCATTCTCGCGCGAGGATTCACCCGTGCGTCCCCTCAGCGACCTGTTCCGCAACACGATGCAACTCGCCTACGTCACCGACGACCTCGACAGGGCGTGCGACTACTTCGAGTCGACGCTCGGCACGGTGGACTGCCTGAAGACGTACCAGTCGTCGCTGAACGGGATCGTCGTGGTCGACGGGGAGACAGCGGAGGAGTGGGTCATCGACGTGGCGCTCGTCAACGTCGGGCCCACCAACTTCGAGTTGATCAGGCCGGTCAGCGGTTCGGTCGACCTCTACCGCCCTGCCATCCGGGCCGGCGCGCCGGCGACGTTCCACCACGTCGGGTTCCGCGTCCCGAGCTTCGACGACGCCACCGAGATCCTTGCCGAGAACGGCCGAACGTGGAAGCAACACGGCAACATGCCTGGCGCGGTCAAGTTCGGCTACGTCGACCTGACCGCCGAGCTCGGCCACTGGGTGGAGATCATGGAGCTGGAGCGGGGCGGGGAACAGCACTTCGCCGCGCTCGAGGCGAAGTCGGATCAGCGCTGAGCCGCCCGGCCAGCCAGATCCCACCTGCTGCCGCCACTGCCGGGGCGACCAAGCCGACGGCCACCGCGTTGCCGACGAGCCAACCGGCGTGGTCACCGAACGCAACCACCGCGCCGACCACGCCTGTGCCGAGGGCGATGCCCAGATTGTCGCTCAGCTGCAACGACGCCGTCGTCGCACCCACCGCCGCCTCCGGAACACTGCGCAACGCCAGTTGGGCGTGCGCGGAGTAGGCGCAGCCCATGCCGAAGCCGCCGAACATGGCGCCGACGTGGATCATCCAGAACGGCAGCACGTCGGGCATCGACGCGACGGCCACGATGGCGATGCCGGGCAGCAGGAGCAGGTAGCCGGCGCGCACGAACCACGCCTCACCGAGGCGTCCGATGAACCGCTGCTGGACCCACGCCGCCGACGTCCAGGCCACGGTTGCCGCGGTCACCGCAACGACCCCGGCGAGGCTCGTGCGGTGCCGTCCGTTGGTCAGCGCGAACGGGACGAACGCGTCGACACCGAAGAAGGCGAACGTCAACACGCCGCGCGATGCGATCACGGCCGGCAGGCCGGCCGCGCCGCGGAGGGTGCCGGCCGGTGTCAGCCGGCGCAGCGGCCCGATCCCCATGGCGATGCCGGCGGCACAACCCGGCACGATCCACCAGCCGCCGGCAGTGAGACCTCCCACGGTGAGGGCCGCGCCGATGGCAACGCGGACCGCCTCGACGAGGCGTCGCCGCAGGAACGGCACCGGTGCGTCGTCGTTCGCGGCGACCGGGCCGAGACGGAAGATCGCGGGCAGGACGAGGAAGCCGGCACATGCGACGAGCGGGACGAGCCCGAGGAACACCCAGCGCCAGCCGACGCTCTCGGCGACGCGCTCGGACAGCACCGGCCCGATGAGCCCGGGCACGACCCACGCCGTCGACAGGATGGCGAACATCCGCGGTCGCTCGTCCACGGAGAAGGCGCGGCCGATGGCGACGTAGCCGATGGCCGGCACGACACCGGCCCCGAACCCTTGAACGAACCGACCGGCGACGAGCACGGGCATCGACGGCGCGAA
This sequence comes from uncultured Ilumatobacteraceae bacterium, assembly GCA_964651825.1. Lineage (GTDB taxonomy): Bacteria > Actinomycetota > Acidimicrobiia > Acidimicrobiales > Ilumatobacteraceae > Sva-07. The sequence goes on from CAZYWK010000005.1 coordinate 20,690, forward strand.
GCCGCACACGAGCAGGCCGAGCGCAAACAGGATCAAGCCACGCAGGTAGGGCGGGCCGGCGCCCACCCGGTCGGCTCGGTCGCCGGCGTAGACGATGCCGATCATCGTGCCGAGGAAGAACGACGTGGTCACCCAGCCGTACCACGCGACACCGCCGAGGTCGCTCTCGACCTGGGGCAGGATCGTGGTGACCGCCAGCGACTCGAAGGCCACGAGCGTGACCACCGCGACGAGCCCGATCTTGAGCGCGCGCCTGCCGGAGGTCTCGCCGGTGCCGTCCACCGCGCGCTCGTTTCCGCCCTTGCGGGCTTCCGGGGTCGTCGCCACGGCGAGCACCGTACGGCTTCAATTGCGGTTGAAGTCAACCCGGTTGCGTATTCGTCACGGTTGGTCCAACTGGTACAATTTCGTGCCGTGGCGTACGACGAGGGGTCCGAGTTCGATCACCGGTGCACCGACGGCAGCGACGGTGGCCGAACCGTGCTGGGCCGGATCGCGGCGATCATGGACGCGTTCGACATGGGCGAGCCCGTGTTGACGCTCGGCGAGCTCAGCCAGCGGTCCAACCTGCCGAAGTCGACGGCTCACCGCCTCGTCGAGCAGCTGCGAGCCATCGGCTGGCTCGAACGCGATCACAGCAACAACTACCGGGTCGGGATGCGGCTGTTCGAGCTCGGCGGGCTGGCCCAGCAGCGCAACCAGCTCCGTGATACGGCGTTCCCGCACCTTCACGGGTTGGCGACCAGGACAGGCCTGGCCGTGCAGCTCGGTGTGCTCGACCGCGGGGAGGTCGTGTATCTGGAGCGGATCGTCGTCGGCGACTTCACGCTCCCGACTCGGCTCGGTGGGCGGATGCCGGCCTACTGCACCGGCCTCGGCAAGGCGATGCTGGCCTACGACGAGGTCGCCGCCGACGAGGTGCTGGCATCGAGCCTGCCGTCGCGCACGGCCAGCACGATCACCGAGCCCGATGCGCTGCGGGCCAACCTCGACGAGGTGCGCTCGCTCGGCGTCGCGCGCGACGTGAACGAGGCCTACGACGGCCTCGTGTGCGTGGCCGCACCGATCCGCAACTCCGGCCGCGCGATCGCCGCGGTGTCGGTCACGGGGCTGGCCACGAGCATGGACTGGGGCGCGACGAGCGAAGCGGTCAAGCAGACCGCGGCGAGCATCTGGAACGCCCGCTTCTGCGAGCCGCGCGCGAACGCTCGGCAGCTCGCCGCCCACTGATCCCTCGGCCACCGCCACCGTGGCCATCGGGGGTGGCCCGCGGAGCGGGTCTCGACAGCGTCTCGGTGGGCGGGACGATCCGCTCGCTCCCCGGCACGGCAGGGGGCATGCTGGCTGTGTGGTCACCAAGGCTGTCGCAGCGATCATCGGGTCGGGGAACATCGGGACCGACCTGATGTTCAAGCTCCTCCGATCGGAGGTGATCGAGCCGCGCTGGGTGGTGGGGATCGATCCCGACAGCGAGGGCCTGGCGATCGCCCGCGAGCACGGGGTGGAAGGCATCCACGAGGGTGTCGACTGGCTCCTCGACCAGGACGACCTCCCCGACATCGTGTTCGACGCCACGTCCGCGTACGCCCACGTGCGCAACGCGCCGCGGTTCCGGGAGGCGGGCATCCGCGCCGTCGACCTCACGCCGGCCGCTCGTGGGCCGTACGTGATCCCCGTCGTGAACCTGACCGAGCACGTCGACGAGATGAACGTCAACATGGTCACGTGTGGAGGCCAGGCGACGATCCCGATGGTCTACGCCGTGTCGCGCACCGTCGGCGTGCCGTACGCCGAGATCGTCGCCACCGTCGCGTCGCGTTCGGCCGGGCCGGGCACGCGGGCCAACATCGACGAGTTCACCCGCACCACGTCGGCCGCGGTCGAGGTGCTCGGCGGCGCCGAACGGGGCAAGGCCATCATCATCCTGAACCCGGCTGAGCCGCCGTTGATCATGCGCGACACGATCTTCTGCCAGATTCCCGACGACGCCGACCACGACGCGATCGAGGCGTCGGTCGACGACGTCGTGGCGCAGGTGCAGCAGTACGTGCCGGGCTACCGGCTGCGCCAACGCCCGCAGTTCGACCCCGCCACGACCCGGGGCCCGGGCCGTGTGGCGATCTTCATCGAGGTCGAAGGTGCCGGCGACTACCTACCGCCGTACTCCGGCAACCTCGACATCATGACCGCGGCTGCCACCAAGGTGGGCGAGGAGATGGCCCGCCGGATCACCGCCAGCGCATCCCCTGCCGACACGAGCCCGATCGGAGCGAACGTCTGATGCCCTACTCGAACGAGCTCGACATCCGGATGACCGACACGGCGCTGCGCGACGGCTCGCACGCCAAGGGCCACCAGTTCACCGAGGAGATGGTGCGCAGCGTGGTGGCCGGTCTCGACGGCGCCGGCATGCCGGTGATCGAGGTGACCCACGGTGACGGCCTCGGCGGCTCGTCGTTCAACTACGGCTTCTCCCGAGAGGACGAGCGCATCCTCATGGCGGCCGCCGTCGAGGAGGCCAAGCACGCCAAGATCGCCGCACTGATGCTCCCGGGCCTCGGCACGAAGGACGACATCAAGGCCACCGCCGACCTCGGCGTGTCGATCATCCGCATCGCCACCCACTGCACCGAGGCCGACATCTCGATCCAGCACTTCGGCCTCGCCCGTGAGATCGGGCTGGAGACCGTGGGCTTCCTGATGATGGCCCACTCGCAGCCGCCTGAGGTGCTCGCGGCCCAGGCGCGGATCATGGCCGACGCTGGCTGCCAGTGCGTGTACGTGGTCGACTCTGCGGGCGCGATGATCCTCGACGACGTGTCAGCCAGGGTCGCCGCGGTGGTCGCCGAGCTCGGCAACGACGCCCAGGTCGGGTTCCACGGCCACGAGAACCTGGCGCTCGGCGTCGCCAACTCGATCCATGCCATCCGGGCCGGGGCGACCCAGATCGACGGCTCGACACGACGCTTCGGCGCCGGTGCCGGCAACACGCCGTGCGAGGCGCTCGCCGCCGTGTGCGACAAGCTCGACATCCGCACCGGCATCGACGTGCTGCGGCTGTTCGACGTCGCCGAGGACGTCGTGCGCCCGGTGATGGACGGCGAGTGCGCCCTCGACCGCTTGGCCCTGATCATGGGCTACGCCGGTGTGTACTCGTCGTTCCTCAAACACGCCTACCGGGCCGCCGAACGCTATGGCGTGTCCGGCGCCGACATCCTGTTGGAGTGCGGCGAGCGCCGGCTGGTCGGTGGCCAGGAGGACGAGATCATCGACATCGCCGTCGGCCTGGCCAACGCGTCGGCCTGAACCCTCCTTCCACTGCCGACCGCTGAATAGATTGGACCGTCACATGGGAGTCCGCTCGCTCGGGTACTTGCGTCTGGAGTCGAACGACCTCGACGCGTGGAAGCTGTTCGGCGGTGAGTTCCTCGGCATGATGCCGGTCACGGGGGCTGACCCCGACTCGCTCTACTTCCGCATCGACGAGTACCCCGCCCGCCTCGTGGTGGCGCCAGGCCCCGAGCCGCGGATGACAGCGATGGGCTTCGAGGTGATGCATCGCCGCGAGCTCGACCAGCTCACCGCTGCCGTGGAGAGCACGGGGATCAAGGTCGTGGGTGGTACGCCCGAGGAGTGTGTCGAGCGGCGCGTCACCGGCTTCGTGCGCTTCGACGATCCGGCCGGCAACCCGGTCGAGCTGTTCTACGGACCGATCCTCGACCACATACCTGTGGCCACTCCGGCCGTGAGCGGGTTCGTCACGGGTGACATGGGGATGGGCCACGTGATCGTGTCGGCCGAGGACGGCCAGGCGACGTTCGACTTCTACACCGAGGTGCTCGGCTTCGTGGAGCGCAACACGATGGGCAAGACGTGGTTCCTCGGGTGCAACCCGCGCCACCACACGTTCGGCATCACCTCCCGCCGTGGCCCCGGCGTGCTGATGCACCTGATGCTGGAGGTGGCGACGATCGACGATGTCGGCCTGGCGATCGACCGGGCCGAGCAGCTGGGCGTGCCGACGATGCTCACGCTCGGCAAGCACACGAACGACCACATGGTGTCGTTCTACGTGTATTCGCCGGAGAAGTACGCGATCGAGGTCGGCTGGGACGGCCTGCGCGTCGAGACCGAGCGCCCCACCTACGAGATCACCAAGGGCGAGTTCTGGGGCCACAAGTTCCGGCCGTATCCCAAGCCGCCCGCGCCCGCGGACGCGCCGGCCGCCGCCGCCCCCGCCCCCACACCCGCCGAGGGGGGTGCGGTGTGAACGCCGATCGGGAGGCCATCGAGGCGGCCGTCGAACGCCTCATCACGGCCGGCACCACGCACGTGCCGTGCGCACCGATCATCGACCTGCTGCCCGACGGCACCATCGACGACGCCTACGAGGTGCAGCAGCGGGTCATCGCCCTCACCCAGGCGGGAGCCCGGCAGGTCGGGCGCAAGATCGGGTTGACCTCGCCGGTCGTCCAGCAGATGTTCGGGGTCGACCAGCCCGACTTCGGTGTGCTCTTCGCCGACATGGCGATCGGCGACGCCCAGCCCGTGCCGAACACCCGGCTGCTCCAGCCGCGCGTCGAGGCCGAGATCGCGTTCGTGCTGAAGGACGACCTGCCCGATCGACCGGTGATCTCGAGCGACGTGCTGCGGGCGACCGACTTCGTGGTCGCGGCAATCGAGATCGTCGACAGTCGGATCGAGGACTGGAACATCTCGATCGTCGACACCGTCGCCGACAACGCGTCGTCCGGCATGTTCGTACTCGGCGGGGCACCGAAACGACTCGCCGACATCGACGACCTCCGCACCTGCGAGATGGCGATGACGGTCGACGGCGGCGACGTCGTCAGCTCGGGCACGGGGGCCGCCTGCCTCGGCTCGCCGATCAACGCCGTGATCTGGCTCGCCAACGCGGTCGCCGAACGCGGCGCCCCGCTGCGGGCGGGCGAGGTGATCCTGTCCGGTTCGTTGGGCCCGCTCGTCACCGTCGAGCGCGGCAGTACCTACGAAGCCACCATCACCGGCCTCGGCTCCGTCCGCGCCACCTTCGCTCCGTAGGCGGATCACGACCGGTGCCTGGACTTCCGACGGTTTGCGTCCGATGGATCTGAGGATTCCACGGCACTGGGATGCCATCTCGGCGTCGTGGATGACGGCGGCACTGGCCGAGGCCTTCCCCGGTGTCGAGGTGAGCGAGGTGGCGGTGGTGCTGCGCGATGACGGCACGAACCGCCGGGCCCGTCTCGCCCTGTCGTACTCCCGCGGTTCGGGTCCGGCCACCGTGTTCCTGAAGGCGTCGGACCCCGACCACGCCGAGGTCAACGCGCGGACCGGTGGTGTGTTCAACGAGCCGCGGTTGTTCGCCTCGGGCGTGCCGTTGCCGCTCGATCACCCAGCCGTGTACTTCACGCTGATCGACGAGGCACGGTTGGACTTCATCATGGTGATGGAGGACATCACCGCTCGCGGCGGCGACCCACGCGACGCAACCCGGCCGATGACCGTGGAACAGGTGGCAAGTGGCGTGGCGAGCCTGGCGCAGTTGCACAGCACGTTCTGGGGCGAACGGTTCGACCACCATCGCCAGCTGTCGTGGGTCGAGCCGTTCGTGGCATGGCGAGGCATGGCGACCGGGATCGACATCGGATTGGAGCGCGCCGGCACGACGATCCCCGCGGAGGTCCAGCGCCTCACCGGCAAGCAGATCGTGCGCGACATCTGGGTGCCGTTCGTCGGCACGCTGGCCACCGGCGGCCAGACACTCGTGCACGGCGACGCCCACATCGGTAATACCTACGTACTGCCTGACGACACCGTCGGCTTCCTGGACTGGCAGGTCGTACGACACGCCAACCCGGCGGTCGATCTCGGCTACTTCCTGCAGGGCGCGTGCACGATCGAGGACCGCCGTCGCTGCGAGCGCGACCTCGTCGAGGAATACCGCGGGGCGCTCACGCTCGGTGCTGACGAGCTGCCGTCGTCTGACGAGCTCTGGCTCCGCTACCGCGCCTCGACCGCGCACGGGCTCGCACTGTGGCTCGTCACCGCTGCCTCGGACTGGCAGCGGCTCGACGTCTCAGTCGCACTCGCCCAGCGCTACGCAGCCGCCTTCGTCGACCTCGACAGCCCCAGCGCCATCGAAGTGATCACCGAATCCACACCTCATCGAGATTCCTGAGCACGGTGCTGATCGATCTGCGTCGCGGTAGCGACAGGATCGACGTCGAGCGCGTGTGCCACGACGACAACGTACGTGCGGGGACCATCACTCGTCGTCGCTGGGGATGACCGGGCCGCGGTGGGGATCGTCGGTCACCGGGTCGAACACGTTGAACCCGAGTGCCAGCGCTCCTCGAGCCATCTGGCGGTCGTGGGTGACCAGCGTCAGCGCCGCGGGGCCGAGGCGCATCGCTGACGCAACGTGGATCGAGTCTGCTCCGCCGAGCGGAGCTGGCAGCGCGATCGCCTCAGCCAGCAGTTCGTCGTTCACCGACATGAGCAAGAACTCGTCGACGTATTCGGAGACGATGTCCTGGTCGACCCCAGCGTTCCTCGTCACCCGGCGTACCTCGACTTCCATCAGGAGCGAGGCCACGAACCTGTCACCGCGTGCGGCAGCCGTCTCGAACCATTCCTTTGCAGCGGCGGACTGCTCCACGATGGCTCGCAACAGCACGGAACTGTCGACGTACCAAGTGCGCTGCTGCTCACTCATCGAGACGCTGGCGATCGGATTCCAGCGCTTGCCCCACGTCGACTTCCGTTGACGCGGTTCGATAGGCGGAGCGCCTGGTGCCTGCACGCGGCGGAGCGAGCACGCCCGACATCACCAGCGCCTCGACGGGATCGTCCGACCCGGCGTTCGCCCGTTGCAGACGGTACGCAGGTACACCGCGACGCAGGATGACCACCTCGCCCTCGTCGGCCAGCTTCGTCGCGCGAGACGGGTTCTGATTGAACTCGGTGAGCGACATCGTCGTCATCTCGGTGAATCTAGCATACATACTAGATATTGCAGTGGAACCTTGGTCCGACCGGGAGGGCTGTTCCAAAGGTTTGTCCCAGGTCGCTCCGGGCGAGCGGCAGGGGGATCGTGGCGAGGCAGAGCCGGGCGGTCAGTCGGTCCAGAGGTAGTGGTCGGCGGCGCGGTGGTGGTTGTAGATGGTCATCTCCTGCTTCTTGCTCAGGCGGTGGCCGTCGAAGCTGGGGGAGTGCATCCCGATCGTGATGTTCTCGGTGTTGTCGAGATCCTGGGTGAGGACCTCGCCGAGGTCGGCGTCGCGGTAGTCGTCGAAGTGCTGGGGGGTGAACTCGGTCTTCTTGTCGTAGTCCGCCACCGGAACCTGTTCGAGTGAGAACATCTCGAACAGGCAGGTGTCCGGGTCCTTGCCGTTCGGGCGGGCGCGGTAGCCGATGATGCAACCCTGGTTCGGCAGCAGGACAGTGTTGGGGAACACGTGCCACGCCGTGCCGGCAGCCGCCCAAGCCTGGGACGGGATCTCCGGCCAGTCGAGGCCGTCGGCTGTCGCCGCTTCGCGGAGCAGCTGCAGGTAGTACTGGCCCGCGTTCACCCCGTCGGGGACGTCGGCGGTGCGGAGCTGCTCCGCCACGCGGATGCTGCGCTCGGTCTCCAGGGCTTGCATGTCGTTGGCGATGTACTGGACGGCGTCGGCGATCGACCGGCGCTCGTCCTTCGCTCCCTCGACGTGCTTGCTGGACGGATCCTTGCCGAGTTCTTCGAGGTCAGCGTCGGTGATCGGGCCCTTCGCGGATTCGAGCGCCGACGCGCCGCTCTTCTTCGGCCCGAGGCTGGCGTAGCGGGCGAACTTGCCGAACGTCGCCGTCGGCGACCACGGCCGCCGGTCGAGCTCTTTCAGCGTGGCGATGTTGTGGTTGCGCTTGTCCCAGCGGGTGAGCTGAGGGTGGGTGCCGGGCACGTGGTACGCCTCGAGGAACCCGTCGAGTGCCGTCTTCCAGTTGCACGGCGCGATGACGCTCTTCATCCACCGGTAGCGCATGTTCTCGAGGTGGAACGGCTCGAACACCTCGGGGATCGGGTCGAGATACTCCAGCAGCGGCTCGGCGTCAGGGTCCATGTTGATGAACACGAAGCCGGCCCACGTGTCGACCTGTACGGGTTGCAGCCCGAGGTCGTCGTCGGAGCGCGGGGTGAACTCCTCCGGGTCGAGCACGAGGCGGATCGAGCCGTCGAGGTTCCAACGCCAGCCGTGGAACGGGCAGATGAGGGCGCCGACGCGGCCGCGGCCGGTGGCGAGGCGGGTGCCCCGGTGGCGGCATGCGTTGAAGTAGCCGCGGATCGTGTCGGTCGATTCGCGCACGACGAGGATCGAGTGGCCGCCGATCAGGTACTCGTAGTAGCTGCCGACGCCGGGGAGATCCTCCAGACGGCACGCCATGAGCCACGTGCGGGTGAACAGCTTGTCGACCTCGAGCTGCTGGAACTCGGCGTCGAGGTAGCGGCCCTTCGGGATGAACGCGTCACCGAGCCGGTAGCGCTCGGGGACGACGTCGACCGGGACGTCCTCCGGTGACCACCGCCGGCGGACCGTGACCGGCTGCGTGTCGGAGTCGAGTGGTGAGGAGTCGATTGCGGATGTCATCGTCATCTCCAGGACTGGTCGGTAGCGTGGCCGATGTTCAATTCAGTGTACTCATTCATCGCTCGGACCGGATCCCATCGAGCGATGTAGTTGTGGGGCCCTATTGACGCGACATCGCCATCGCTCGGCGAGCGGCGGCGCTGGCGATGTAGCTCTCGTGCGCCAATGACGCGACATCGCCATCACCTTTCCTGGGCGGCCATGTCGAGGGCGGCGAGGTAGGAGAACACCATCGCGGAGCCGATCGGGCCGCCGGCGCCGGGGTAGATGCGGCCGAGCGCGGGTGCCATCGTGTTGCCCGACGCGTAGAGGCCCTCGATCACCGAGCCGTCCGGGCGCAGGACCCGGGCGTTGGCGTCGGTGGTGAGGCCGCCCTTCGTGCCGAGGTCGGTGACGACCACCTTCACCGCGTAGTACGGCGGCCGGTCGAGCACGCCGAGGCAGCGGTTCGGCCCGTCGGTGTGGGCACCGCGCAGGAGGGCGACCACTCGGTCCCACGGCGTCTCGCCGCGGTGGAACTGCTCGTCGACCCCGCTCAGTGCGTCGTCGTTGAAGCGGGCGACCGACTGCGTCAACGCGCCCGCTGGCACGCCGATCTGCTCGGCGAGCTCCTCGACGGTGTCGGCGCGCACGAGGGCTCCGGCTTCGAGCCAGGTGTCGACGTCGAACCAGCCGGGTGCCGGCGGGTCGACGGGCAACATGCCGAAGCCGTCGTTGTCGATCAGTCGCTGGTCGAACACCCAGTGGGTCGGCAGGGTCGAGGCGCCGCCGTCGGGATCGTGGGCGGCGAGGATCTCGTGGCCGGCGCGGTCGTAGGGGAGTCGCTCGTTCATGAAGCGCTCGCCGGCCGAGTTCACCCAGATGCCGCTCCACACCATCGTGTAGAACACCGGCCGCCCGTCGGGCGGCACGACACCCGGAGCGAACCACGCCTCGTCGAGCAGCGCGGTGCCCGCCCCGGCCTCGATGCCGGCGAGTAGCGCGTCGCCCGTGTTCGTCGCTACGCCCATCGTCCACTCGTGGGTGAGGGGTGCTTGGTGTTGCTGGCGCAGATCCCGGCTCGCCTCGTAGCCACCGGCCGCGAGCAGCACGCCGCGATCGGCGAACAGCTGCACCGTCTCGCCGTCGGACACCGCCTCGACACCGACCACCCGTTCGCCGTCGACGATCAGGCGCGTCAACGCGGTGCTGGTGCGGACCTCGCCGTGGCCGGTGTTCATGAACGCGCGCAGGGCGCGGCCGATCAGGGCCTGGCCGCCGACCATCGTCTCGGTGGGCTCGACGCCCCAGCGCTCGGTCCACAGCGGGCGGCGCACCAGCGGTTCGAGGTCGCCGAGCTCCGAGCGCTCGATCGTCCGCGGGAAGATCGTGCGTCCCTTGCGCAGCGCGCCAGGGGCCTCGGCGAAGTAGTCGGGCACGCCGCGCCACTCGAACTCGCCGATCGCGGGGTCGGCCTCGAGCTCGGCGATCATCCGGGGACCGGCGTCGAGGTACGCCTCGCGGAGGGCGACCGGGGCGTCGTCGCCGATGATGGCATCGAGGTACGGCCGGGCCGCGTCGGAGCCGCCTTCCAGACCGGCGCGGACCTCGGCCGGATTGCCCGGGAGCCAGATGCCGGCGCCCGACCAGGCGGTCGTGCCACCGACGACGTCGGCCTTCTCGATCACCAGCGTGCGCAGGCCGCGTGCCGCCGCGGCGTAGGCGCCGAACAGCCCGCCGCCGGAGCCCACGACGATCACGTCGTAGCGGTCGTCGGTGGTAGCCATCAGTTGGTCACCCAGCCGTGGGGGTGCCAGTAGGTGTCCAGCTTGGTGACCGGTTCGGGCCACGTCTCGACGAACGTCGCGCCGTGCGGCCCGGCGGTCAGCGTGTACGGCATCCCCGCGCTGACGACGAAGAACTGGCCCGGCCCGACCGTGCGGCCGGAGCGACCACCTTGCTCGACCGTCAGCTCGCCGCCGAACACGATGACGAGCTGGCGCAGGCTCTGGTGGTGCGTCGGCATCGTGAACCCGGCGCGGAGGCGAACGCCGATCAGGTTGAACGCGGGATCGATCTTCGTCGAGCGCCACATCGCGCCGTCGAACGTGGCCGCCACGTCGACCGGTGCCGCGGCGAGCGGTCCGCCGTCGATCCAGTGGTGCTGCGGGCTCGTGGGGTCGATCGAAAGTGGCGTCCAGCCCTCCGCGTTCGTAGCGTCGCCCAGCAGGTTGAAGTAGTCGATCGCCACGACACCGATTGTGGTCCGCGGGCCGCCGCAGTGTCACGGTCGCTGCCAGGGGACATCCCATCAGGCAGGACGTCGGAAGGGCCGACGGTGACACCGGTGCGGCCCGCCGGGCATGATGAACGCCGTGGGAATCACGTTCGCCGACCTCCTCGACGAGGAGGACTGGGTACCGCTGTCGCTCGACCAGCAGGCGTTCCCGAGCTACCTCTGGAACGACGGCGGGCTGCTCGCCGATGCGCCGGTCGACTTCGCCGCGACGTTCGACGGGGCGATGTGGATGAGCCGCAAGCCGATCGAGATCCCCGTGTTCAACCGCAACCCGCTGCGGGTGCGGCCGCACTTCGTGGTGCCCCGGCATCACCACAACTTCGACGAGATGCTGTTCGTGTTCCAGGGCCAGTACAGCATCGAGTACGACGAGGACGATGGCACCACCAGCACCGTCGTGGTGAAGCCGGGCGACGTGTTCGTCAGCCACGCCGGCACGCCCTACACGATGACCGCTGGCCCGGAAGGCGTCGTGTACATCGAGACGTGGCCGGGCCCGATCCGCCAGCTCACCACCACGTGGCACGACTCGGGCTGGGTGCGCCGCTGACCCACCGCTTGCCGCGCCGATCTGTCGGCGCCCGGACGTTCGACGAAAGAGGAAACCGTGACCGCCACGAACGGGCAATCCAGGCGATGGACCCAGCGTCCCGCGAACTCGACGTGGGGTGACTGGGGTGACGACGACGAGCTCGGCCGGATCAACCTGATCACGCCCGAGAAGGTGCTGCAAGGGGTTGCCGAGGTGCAGGCAGGCGTGAGCTTCTGCCTGAGCCTGCCGCTCGACTTCCCGGGCGGCACGGTGCTCAACCAGCGGCGCCGCCCGCCGCGCCTGGCGCCCACCGAGGACCTCGACGGCAACCCGGAGGCCTTCTTCAACGCCCACATGAGCGACATGGACCCGCGTTACGTCGACGTGTGGGCCGACGACGACGTGACCCTCTCGCTCCAGTACTCGACGCAATGGGACTCGCTGGCCCACGTCGGCGCCGAGTTCGACGTCGACGGCGACGGCGTGGAGGAGTCGGTGTACTACAACGGCTTCCGGGCCGAGGTCGACATCGTCGGCCCGCACAGCGACGCCGCGGGCGACGGCTGCGGACATGCCAGCTTCGGCAAGCACCTCGGCCTCGAGCACATGGCGTACCACGGGGTGCAGGGGCGCGGCGTGCTGGTTGACATCGCCCATCACGTCGGCCACGAGTGGCGCGGTATCGACTTGAAGACGCTCCAGGAGATCATGGACGCCGACGGCGTGGTCGTCGAGCCCGGCGACATGCTGTTGCTGCACACCGGCTTCGCCACCGAGATCCTCGGCTGGAACAAGGAGCTCGACCCGCGCAAGGCGTTCACGACCTGCGCGTACCTCGACGCGCACGACGACGCGCTGCTCGACTGGATCGTCGACTCGCAGATCTCCGCGCTCGTCGCCGACAACTACGCCGTCGAGGGGCTCGTCGCGTCGCACAAGGATCCCGATCCCGAGCGGCACTCGTTCCTGCCGATCCACAACCTGTGCCTGTTCCGCCTCGGCATCCCCCTCGGTGAGCTGTGGTACCTGCACGAGTTGGCGGCCTGGTTGCGCGAACACGATCGCAGCCGGTTCCTCCTGACTGCGCCACCCTTGCGCCTCCCTGGTGCCATGGGCTCGCCGTTGACCCCCATCGCCACCGTATGAGCGAGGATCTCCAGCCCTCCACCGAGAGCGGGGTGCTCGACGTGGTGATCGTCGGAGGCGGGATCGTCGGGCTGTACCAGTTGTACCGGTCGGTCGACGCCGGCTACTCGGCCACGCTGCTCGAGGCCGGCGACGGCGTGGGGGGCACGTGGTACTGGAACCGGTACCCGGACGCCCGCTTCGACTCCGAGAGCTACACCTACGCGTACATCTTCTCCGAGGAGCTCTTCGAGGAGTGGCAGTGGCAGGAGCACTTCGCCGGCCAGCCCGAGATCGAGCGGTACCTCAACCACGTCGTCGACCGCTTCGACCTGCGCCGCCACATTCGCCTGGGCACACGGGTCACCTCCGCGGTGTGGGACGAGCCGACCGGCACCTGGACGGTTCGCGCGAGCGACGGCTCGGAGACGCGGGCGCGCATCCTGATCGCCGCGACCGGCGTGCTGTCGCTGCCGTTCTACCCGGACGTGCCGGGCCGGGAGGACTTCCGCGGCGAGTCGTACCACACCGGGTTGTGGCCCTCGGCGCCGGTCGACTTCGCCGGCAAGCGCGTCGCCGTGATCGGTACGGGGTCGAGCGGGGTGCAGGTGATCGCGGCGATCGCCGGGGAGGTGGCGTCGCTGACCGTGTACCAGCGCACGGCGAACTGGTGCACACCGCTCAACAACCGGCCGATCACGTCGGTCGAGCAAGCAAAGCTGCGTGCGGACTTCGAGGCGATCCATCACACGCTGCAAACCTCGGCGAGCGGGTTTCTCCACGAACCGTGCGAGCGGTCGGCGGCCGACGACTCGAAGGAGCAGCGCTGGGCGTTCTATGAGGAGATGTGGAACAGCCCGGGTTTCACGAAGATGACGAGCAACTACCGCGACCTGTTGACCGACAAGGCGGTCAACGCCGAGTGGTGCGAGTTCCTCGAGGGCAAGATCCGCTCGATCGTGAACGACCCGGCGATCGCCGACCAGCTGATCCCCGACCACCTCTACGGGCAGCGCCGGCCGCCGTTCGGCACCAACTACTACGAGACGTACAACGACCCGAAGGTGTCGCTCGTCGACCTGAAGGCAACCCCGATCTCCAGGGTTACCCAGCACGGCATCGAGACCACTGGCCCTGACGGCGCGAGCGTCGAGCGCGAGTTCGACATCATCGTGTGGGCGACCGGCTTCGACTTCGGCACCGGCGCGCTGAACCGGATGGGAATCGTGGGGCGCGACGGGTTGGCGCTGGCCGAGCACTGGGCCGACGGCCCGATCACATACCTCGGTCTGGCCTGCCGGGGTTTTCCGAACATGTTCTTCCCGGGCGGGCCGCACGGCTCGACGGGCAACAACCCGCGGTACGCGGGCGACCAGGTCGACTTCGTGATGGACGTGCTGGCGTTCATGCGCGAGGGGGGCTACGACGTGGCCGAGGTCGACCAGGCGGCCGAGGACCGTTGGTGCGACATGGTCAACACGCACGCGGCGTCGGCGCCGTTCTCGGAGGCCAGCTACTTCTTCGGCGCCAACATCCCGGGCAAGCCGATCCGCTATCTGCTCAATCCCGGCGGCCGCCCGAAGCTGCACTCGACCATCGCCCGCGCCGTCGCCAACGAGTTCGACTCGTTCGAGTTCCGCCTCGTCGAGCCCGGTTTGACAGAAATGGACCGAGCGGTACAATAATCTCACTGATTCCGACAGATCGAGAGATGACATGACCGACGTGATCGCAGACCGGGCGCTGGCAACCCCTCCTGTTGGTGGCGACTTCGTCGTCTCCGGAGACGGGCACGTCCTCGAGCCGATCGACCTGTTCAAGACCCGGCTCCCGAAGCACCTGCGCGAGCGGGCGGTGTGGGAGGAGGACTTCGAGCTGGACGAACCCTGGGTGGAGGGTGGCGCCCGCAACTTCCGGCGTCTCCACACCGCCGGATATGAGGGCTGGACCATCTCGCGCTATCGCCAGACCAGCGGGCGCACGCCCGAGGGCGATCCCGAATGCATCCTCGAGGACATGGCCGAAGACGGCGTCGACGTGCAGGTGATGCACCCGAACCTGTCGCTGTTCGGCCTGTACTCCGACGATCACGAATTGTCGATCGCCCACGCCAGGGTCTACAACGACTACATCGTCGAGCGGTTCGCTCCGTACTTCGACCGGCTGGTCTTCACCGCTCCGATCCCGCTGACCGACGTCGACGACGCGGTGGCCGAGATCGAGCGCGTCGCCGCGGGCGGATTCCGGGCGATCCTGCTGCCGGCGACCCCGCCTGCGAACTACTACTCCCGCGACCTCGACCCGGTGTGGGCGGCCGCCTCGGCGAACGGGGTGCAACCGTTCTTCCACACCCAGACCGGAGGGGTGCGGGTGAACGACACCGAAGCCGTCACGCTCAAGGTCGTGTTGGAGAACGCGGCCCAGGTCAACAAGCCGATGACCGACAAGGCGGCGGCCAAGCGGATGGTCACCCAGGCCGTGCACAGCGCGTTCGTACCGCAGCAGCTCATCTGCCATCTGATCGGCGGTGGCATCGCCGAACGCTTCCCCGATCTCCACTTCAGCCTCATCGAGTTCAACGCCCACTGGCTGTCGTCGCTCGTCGGGGGCATGGACAAGTGCTGGGTGACGGGCATCGGTCAGGACGCCGATTGGTGGCTCGGTCGCTGGGACGACTCCCGGCCCGCCGACGATCAGCCCGACATGGCCCAGCTGTTCAAGCTGAACGAGAAGTGGCCGTACCCGCTCAAGCCGAGTGAGTACGTGCAGCGCCAGTTCCACGTGCAGTTCCAGGACGATCCGGTGGCGATCGCCTGCCGGCACATCACGGGGTTGTCGACCATCGTGTGGGGCAACGACTACCCGCACGCTGAGGGCACGTTCCGCGGCAGTCGCCGGTTGATCGCCGAGCAGTTCGCCGGCGTCCCCGACGACGAACGCAAGGCCATCCTTGGCGGCACCCTCGCCAAGGTCCTCGGCCTCAAGGCGCCCACCCCCGCCTGAGCACAGCCGACGGCGAAGTTTGCCGGTTGTGGACCGGGTCTGACTGCTGGTGGTTCGGGTGTGCAGCTATCGGCGTCGGAGCGCTTCGGCTCCGGCGGCGGCGATGATGCGGTAGGCGCGGCGGATGGCGTCGGGCACTCGTTCGTGGGGACGGATCAGCGGGAGGAGGTCGGCCAGCCGCGGCGGCGGCCGTCGGATCGCCGATCGCTCTGCCTTGACTTTGGGAAGGGCGTGGACGAACACGGCCAGGGTCTGGCGACCCGGCAACGCTGCTGCCGGAGCCAGGACGCCATCGAAGCCGGCACCCCGGGCAGCAGCGGCCAGCGCTTGCGTGGTCGTGTAGTCGTCGGACAGCAGATCGCCCTCGTCGACACCCACATGGTCGCGGACCTGCCAGTCTGTGAGGTCGAGCACATCGAGGTCGACCGTCGCTCGCCCGATCCGGCGGCGAACCTCGAACGGGTCGACCCCATCGTCGATGAAATGGCGAAAGAGCTCTGCCCACGCTGCCTGCTCTTGGTTGGAGGCGTACCACACACCCGGTTCGCCGGCGCGGTGGTAGCGGCCAGGCCCTCGCGCCGGGTCGGCGCAGGACGTGAGGGGATGGCGGGTCGGACCCTGGTGCCACCAGTTGCCGGCGACCCGTCGCCGCGGCGCACTGGCGACGGCGTCGGCGACGCTCACACGTAGGCGCCGTCGACGAAGGCTTCGGCGGCTCCACGCACCTCGTCGTAGTGATCCTTGGTGAGCAGGTCCACCGGGCGCTGCCCGTCGAGGAGCCGGTTCTTGGCGTGCAGCCACTGGCCGACGCCGCGTGGGGTGAGCGAGTCCGACAGCAGGAGCACGAGGTCGCGGAGCTGGGCGAGTCGGTCGTAGCGGTCGGGGTTGATGTCGCTGGTTCGCCAGCCGCGCACGGCCCGGTCCGAGACGTGGGTGACCGCCGCGATGTCGACCTGGGTGACACCGAAGGGCTTCAACGCGTCGACGATCTCGCTTGCTTCGACCGCCCGGTCAAGGGTGAGCGCCACGATTGCTTCCTCCATTACTTCCGGACCGACTTCCTATGAGACTACCGGACCGAGTCGCTACCTGCAACGGCGCAGCCCGCACGAGCTGGCACGCTGCACCCCGTCGCGACGGGTCACGGCGAATCCACCGAGAGTGCCGGTCTCAGGGAGGCTTCGGGTGGCGACGTGATCGAATCGTCGTGGCGGTCGTCGTCACCGCTCTCGGTGTGGTCGTGGCCTTCGACGTCGATGTTGGGGAGGAGGCGGTCGAGCCAGCGGGGGAGCCACCAGTTCTTGTCGCCGAGGAGCTCCATCGTCGCCGGCACGAGCAGCATGCGGACGATGGTGGCGACGGCTACGACTCCGTCGTGCTCGACCGCGACCTCCCGCAGATCACGGCGGGGCCGATCGTGCCTGCGCGCGTTGCCGCCGAGCATCACCTGCGCCAGGTGAGGGTCTGCCAGCCGCTGCCCGCAACCGCCCGTCCACAACTGGCCGCGGCGTCAATCGTTCCGCTACTGGACCAATTGGCGGTCGCCAACGTGGCGCATGTCCCCTCTGTCTCGCCAACTCGCCACCCGACGGTCACAATTGTTCCAGTAGTGGTATAAATACATCGTAGGTGCGACGCCTGCGGGCACGCGCGGTCCATCACTACCGATGGGAGCACCCCGACTGGATCGCCGACGTCCGCGCCGGACTCGGCGTGCTGTTCCCCCTCGCGATCGGTGGGACTGCTGGCGCCGACGCCGGCAAGATCGAGCTGAGCTACGACGCGTACGGCACGGCGGGAGCGACGACGGATCTGCTCGTCGACGTCGTGGGCTACTACGCCCCGGCCGGTCCTCCGGTCACGGGTGTCCTGACCGTTCCGTGGGCCGACTTCTTTCCGGGAGGTCCGGGCGGGTACGCCTACTCAATGGACGGGCACGTCGGGCGCAGCCTGACCGGCGTGGGCGGCAATGCCGGCAACCGCCTGCACGCGGCGATCGATCTCCCGCAGGGAGCGACCGTCACCGGGGTCACGTTCGGCATCCGCGACAACGGCGCCCAGACGCCGAACGTCGCCCTGTACCGGTTCCCGAAGACCTCGTCGTTCGGCGACGAGATCGCCGGTGTCGACGTCACGGGCGCCGATCCGGCCGTTCGAGCGATCAGCCCTCCGGTCGATGCGACGCGGGCGGTGGTCGACAACGACCAGTTCATGTACGTCGCGACCGTGTTCCTCACCAATTGGACCGCAGCGAGCAACGTCGAGATCACCTTCGTCACGATCACGTACACGACGACCTGAGCCGGCGTAGCTCGGCACTGGCGCCGACTGGTTGCGAGTCGGTCGACTGTCCCGACCGACTCTGTGGGCCGTCCGTCGCGGGATCCGGGACGTTCGACGCACAGAGTCGGAACGGCGTCGCTGTGCCGGTCGTGGTCAGGGCACCGACCGCTTCTCGGGTGCAAGGTGGCGGCGGAGGAACTCGTCGATTCGGCGTTCGAAGTCCTTCGTCGCCGTTGCCTTCGCCGCAGTGCCGACGAAGCCGTGGGGTGCGCCGGGAACGGTGACGAGCTCACACGCGACGCCGGCGGCCTCCAGGCGCTCCGCGTACTCGCGGTCCTCGTCGAAGAACAGGTCGACCTCGCCGACGCCGATCCACGCGGGCGGCAGGCCGGTGAGATCGCCCCGGCGCGCCCCCACGGCGTAAGGCGCTACACCGTGCGTCTGGGCGTCGTGTGCTTGGTCGTCGCCGAGGTCGGTCTCGGCGCGGCCCGGTTCGTGGCCGAGGTAGGCGGTCCACCCGGCGCGGTTGGCGCGGTTGTTCCAGAGCGGGTGCTTGATCGCGTCGAGTTCGGTGCGGGCCGCTGTGCGGTCGTCGAGCATCGGGTAGATCAGCACTTGAGCTGCCGGTTGCGGGCCGCCGGTGTCGTGGATGCGTTGCACGAGGGTCGCGGCCAAGCCGCTG
Organism: uncultured Ilumatobacteraceae bacterium; assembly: GCA_964651825.1. GTDB lineage: Bacteria > Actinomycetota > Acidimicrobiia > Acidimicrobiales > Ilumatobacteraceae > Sva-07. The sequence goes on from CAZYWK010000005.1 coordinate 39,217, forward strand.
CCAGCGCTCTCGCCGCCCACCGCGATGCGGTGGGGGTCGATGCCGAGGCGGTCGGCGCGTTCCTGCATCCAGATCCACGCGGCGAAGCAGTCGTCGAGGGGCGCCGGGAACGGGTGCTCCGGTGCGAGCCGGTACTCGACCGACACGACCACGACGCCGAACTGGCTCACATACCGGCTGCACCGGGCGTCGTCCATCTTCGCCGCCCCGATCACGAACCCGCCGCCGTGTATCCACAAGACCGCGCCGGTGGAGGCTGGTCCGACGGGTCGGTAGATGCGGATCGACGCCGGGCCGAGCGGCCGAACCTCGACGGTGACGTCGGCTGGCACCTTGGAGCGGAGGCCGACCTCGGTGAGCCAGCGGATCACGGGCAGCATGCCGCGCCGATGCACCGGCACCGCCGGCATGAACCGGGCGGCCCGGCGCATCTCGGGGTCGATCAGGTCGAGGTCCATCGCTGCGGTCTCGGTCAGGCGAACACGGGGACGATGAGGGGGAGATCCATGATCGTGAGGATGCCAGGCCGGGCGTCGCACACGGCGGGGACGGCGTTGATCGCCCGGTTGGCGGTGTAGCCGGGGGAGCGTTCGGCCATCTCCTCCAGTGGGAACGGGAACGGCAGCTCGACCTCGAGCGGCGCGTCGCCCTCGACCGACACCCGCCAGCCGGTCGGCGAGAGATCCCAGGCCGGGTCGAGGTCGTGGCCGCAATACCACGTCGCCTGGAAGCGCAGGAGCTCGCGCCCGCCCTTCATGCCCGACACGGTGATCCGCTGCGCGGCGACCGTCCCGGCCGGCACGGTGCCGGCCGCGATCGTGAGGTCGTGGGCGGCGACGGCGACCTCACCTCCGGCATGCAGGTCGTCGAACCCGAGGCCGAGCGCGTCGGCGACGGTCCGCAGCGACGGCCCGAAGCTCTCCCGCCCGTGTTCGAGCCGGGCCGGGTTCAGCTCCGCCGGTGGCGTGCCGAATCCCATGATCTGGAACAGCAGCTCGGGGGAGTTGCGCGGTGACAGGTCGGCGAACTCGTGGATCGTCAGCCGGTCGAGCCGCCGCTGGATCGACAGCAACGTGAGCGGTAACGCCTCGGTGATGAACCCGGGGCTGCTGCCGGTGGCGTGGATCGACGAGCCGCCCTCGCGGCAGGCGGCTTCGACCTGCGATCGGATCTCGGCGTTCATGCTCGCCGGGTTGTGGAACATCCCGCCGGTCGACACCACGTTGATGCCGGCGGCGAGCAGCTGGCACAGGACGTCGACCTCGGTACGGCGCGGCGAGTACACGACGCAGTCGGGCCGGGCGGCCAGGATCGTCTCGATGGCGTCGGTGGCAGCGATGCCGACCGCGTCGAGGCCGGCGAGCTCGCCCGCGTCTCGACCCACCTTGTCCTCGCCGTAGACCCGCACGCCGACCAGCTCCATCGACGGGTGCTCGATGATGTGGCGCAGCGCCCGCGTCCCGATGTTGCCGGTCGCCCACTGCGCCACCCGGTACGTCTTGTTCATGTCGTCTCCTTCAGGCCGGTGCCGCGCTGGCGGACGTGGGCCCGCTGCGTTCGATGGCGCGTTCGTCGGTGCCGAGGTAGCTGGCGATGACGGCTGGGTTCGACCGCACCTCGCTCGGCGTGCCCTCGGCGATCACCCGTCCGAGGTCGAGGCAGTACACGCGGTCGCTGATGCCCATGATCAGCGGCATGTCGTGCTCGATCACCAGCACCGACGCGTGCAGCTCGCGGCTGATCTCCTGGATCAGCGGCCCCGCGGCTTCGGTCTCGCGTTGGGCGAGGCCGGCGGTGGGTTCGTCGAGGCAGAGCAACCGGGCGTCGAGCGCCAACAGGCCGGCGAGCTCGACGATTCGTCGCGTGCCGGTCGACAGGTCGGAGATGTACGCCTCGGCGTAGCGCCCGAGCCCGAGGAAGTCGATCAGCTCGTCGGCTTGGGCCCGCCGGGCGTGTTCGAGCCGGAACGTGTGCGGCAGGCAGAGGGCGGTGGACAGCAGCCCGGTGCGATGCCGCGCTTCGAGCGCCAGCTGGACGGTCTCGCGGACGGTCAGTTCGGGGAACAGCGTGGCGGCCTGGAACGTGCGGCCGAGGCCGCGGCGGGCGCGGTCGGCCCGCGAGAGCTCGGAGATCGACTCGCCCAGCAGCTCGATGCGGCCACGGCTCGGCACGAACCCGCCGACGGCGTTCATCAGCGTCGACTTGCCGGCCCCGTTCGTGCCGATCAGCCCGACGATCTCGCCGGCGCCGACCTCGATCGACACGTCGTCGACCGCCCGGTTGCCGTCGAAGTTGACGCTGACGCCCACTGTCCGCAGCGCGGGTACCCCGGCCGGCAGATCGGTGGGCGCTGGCCGGCCGAGCGAGGTCGGCAGCTCACGTGCCTGCTTCACCGGCACGTGGTCGGTGCGGCTGGCCAGCCAGTCGAACAGCGCATCGCGAGCCCCGTGCGCGAGCTGCACCAGCCCGCCGGGGAAGTAGAGCAGCAGCACGAGCAGGCCGACGCTGGAGCTGAGCAGCGGCACGATGTCGTTGCCGGGGAAGAACGTCGGCAGCCCGATCACCCACAGCGCGCCCAGGATCGGTCCGACGACCGAACCGAGCCCGCCGATCACCACGATCGACACGAGCACGAGCGAGTCGTTCACGGTGAAGAAGCGATCGAGCGGGATCGTCTGGAGGGCGAGGCCGAGCAGCGCCCCACCGAGCGCCGCGATGCCGCCGGCCAGTGCGAACGCCGACAGCTTCACCCGCGCCGCCTTGACCGTGTAGGCGGACGCCCCGTCGGGGTTGTCGCGCACTCCGATCGTGGTGCGCCCGACGCCGGACCGGCGCAGGCGCGCCACCACCACGGTGACCACGGCGAGCACGCCGAGCACCACGTAGTAGAAGGTGCGCTGGTCGGTGATGTCGAGCCCGAACAAGGTGTCGCGCAGGAACGGCACCGAGCGGCCGTAGCCGCCGTTGAGGATGGGCCGGTTGTACAGGTACTGCGTGGCGGCGAGGCCGAACGCGAACGTGCTCACCGCCAGCAGCAGTCCCTGGGCGCGCAGCGCGCTCAGCCCCACGAGCGTGGCGATCCCGGCCGTGACCAGTACGGCGAGCATGATCGAGACCCCGGTCGGCAGCGGGTCGATCCCCGCCCGCAGGAACCGGGTGTCGCCCCAGCCGATGTCGAAGTTCATGCCGCGGGAGAAGCCGGCGGCGAGGAACGCGCCGATGCCGGCGAAGGCCATCTGGCCGAGCGACAGCTGGCCCGCCCATCCGGTGAGGATGGTCAACGACATGCCGCACAGCGCGAACACCATGATCGTCGTGTACAGCAGGTGCCGCGACGACTGCGTGATCACGACTGGCAGGACGATCGCGGCGATCCCCATCAGCACGAGCCCGCTCTTGTCGAACTGGCGCACCCACCACCGGTCGCGGAGTTGTGGCGGGATCGGTCGGCGTTTCGGGGCGAACGAGAACGTCTGGGTCTCGCGGGGTGCGTTGCGGCTCTGGAAGTAGACGGCTACGAGCACGGCGATCAGGAGGAGGAAGTCGATCAGGCCGGACTGGGTGATGAAGTTGAACCCGATCAGCGCCTGGAGCACGCCGATCGCCACGCCGGCCCCGAAGGCACGGGGGAACGACACCATGCCGGCGATGACCGCCGCCGCCAGCGCCCGCACCAGGGTGCTCGGGCCGAGCTGGGCGAGGCCCGATGTCGAGCCGGATTGGGCCGCCATGAGCGAGATCGACAGGGTCGACAGCCCGCCCGCCACCGCCCAGACGAACAACGACACCCGCTTCGGGCTGACCCCGGCGAGGCGGGCCAGGTCGGGGTTCTCCGCCGACGCCTTGACGCTCTTGCCGAACACCGTCGTGTTCAAGAAGTAGGCCAGTGCCACGGCCACCACGGGCACCACCAGCAGGATGCTGATCTGCGGGCCGGTGATCCGGATTCCGGCGATCGTGTAGGTCGCGCCGATCGCCGTCGGGAAGCGGGCCCCCGGCACGTCGACGTCGGGGTAGGCGATGAGGATCACCTGCGACAGCTGGGCGACGCCGATCGTCGCGACGAGCACGATCACCCGCGGCGCGGTGAACAGCCGGCGGATCACCGTGAGCTCGATGATCGCGCCGTACAACACACCGACGGCGAGCGCGACGATCACGCCGAGCCAGTAGGGCATGTTGTATTGCACGACCATCAGCACGTAGATGCCGGCACCGACGAGGCCCATGTTGCCGACCGCGAAGTTGATGACCCGCGTCGCCCGATAGACGAGCACGATCCCCATCGCCAGCAGGCCGAACACGAAGCCGGACGTGAACCCGTCGAAGATCAGTTGGCGGGTGAACCAAGCAGCGAGCACGTCAGCCGCCCTCCGTCCCCAGGAACACGGCTCGCACGAGGTCGTCACGGTCGCGCAGATCCTCGGCGCGGCCTTCGAAGCGGACCTGACCCTTCTCCATGAACACGGCCCGGTCGGCGATCGCCAGCGCCACGTTCAGCGACTGCTCGACGATCACGATCGTCATCCCCTCCGCCTTCAGCCGCTCGACGATCTTCAACAGCTCCTGCACGACCACGGGGGAGAGGCCGAGCGACAGTTCGTCGATCAGCAGTACGTCGGGGTCGTGCAACAGCGTGATCGCCAGTGCCAGCATCTGTTGCTGGCCGCCCGACATCGACCCGGCCATCTGGTCGTGCCGGCTGGCGAGGTCGGGGAACAGGTCGAGCACCCGCGCGATGCGGGCGTCGCGATCGGCGGTGTCGGCGCGGTAGATGTAGGCGCCGATCTCGAGGTTCTCGCGTACCGTCATGCGCGGGAACACGCCCTTGCCGCCAGGGAGCAGGCGGATCCCGTAGTGCACGCGCTGCTCGGGGGCGACGTAGGTGATCGGCGCGCCGTGGAGGCGCACGTTGCCGCGCGACGGCGTGCCCAGCCCGGCGATCGCCCGCAGGATGGTGGACTTCCCTGCGCCGTTCGTTCCGAGCAGCGCGAGGACCTCGCCCTTCTGTACCTCGAAGCTCACGTCGAACAGCACCTGAACGGGCCCGTAGTAGAAGTCGATGTCGGACACCTGGATCGCCGGCACGTGGTCGGGGTCGACCTGCTGGCGCTCGTGTTCGGCCAGGTCGTCACGGAGCTCGGCGACGACGAGCGACATGTCCTTCTTGATCGAGCTCGCACCACGCATCACGAGCAGCCCACCGATGATCGTGCTCGGCACGCTCAACAGCAGGGTCGCGGCCCGCGGACCCAGCGCGTTGGTGAAGAACGCGGCCAGCAGGGCGCCGCCGGTTGCGCCGATGAAGAACACGTAGATCGCCCCGAGCGCCGAGCCCATGCCGCGCAGCCGGTAGGGCACCACCGCCTGGAGCACCGGGCTGACCATCGTGAACGCGGTGATGAGGAGGATGGCCGGGATCACCCCCACCGCGGTGAACAGGGTGGCGTTCGGCATGAAGTACTGGATCGGCAGCAGCACGCCCACCGGCGCGATCAGCAGGCCGAGGAGGCGCAGCGCTTTGGCCGGATCGCGGCGGAACAGCGCGTCGTAGCGCTTGGCGGTGAACGGCAGCACGCACAGCACGCCGAGGCCGTTGACCGAGCCGATCACGCCGCGGCCGAACGCCTCCAACTCGAAGTGGTCCTCGAGGAAGAGGTTCTGGAGCACCGGGCCGGTGAACAACCCGAAGCCCAACGCGGCGAAGGCGAGCAGCATCGTCTTGTACGTGCGGATCTTGTTGAGCCGGGCGAACGCGGCCTCGATCGAGATCGGGGCCTGCTTGGTGTCGGTGATCACCTCGCCCAGCACGTCGAGCTTCTCGAACTGGCCGCGTGGCGGCTCGGGGATGCGGAACGCGAGGATCGCCAGCGGGATCGCCGGGATGCCGAGCAGGAAGTAGGCCCAGCGCCAGCCGTCGTCGCCGCCGGCGAGCGCGGCGATGCCGCCGACCAGCACCGGGCTCAACACGCCAGCCAACCGGGCCGCGCCCGTGATCGACGCGCTGACCCGCCCGCGAATGCCGATCGGGTAGGTGTCGGCGATCAGCGAGCCCTGCACCGGGATGTTGTTCGACTTCGTGATCCCCACGCCGAACCGGGCCCAGAACAGCGCGAAGGCGTTCACCGCCAGCCCGCACGAGAACACCATCAGCGAGAAGAAGGCGGTCGCCCACCCGATCACCGGCCCGCGCCGGTATCGATCGGCGAGCCAGCCCATCGGCAGCGCGCCCAGCACGATGAACGCGCCCGACGCGGCGCTGATGAACACGATCGTGCCGTCGCTGACACCCAGGCTGTCGCGGATGTCCGGCGCGAGCACCGACAGCACGGCGTTCTCCAGCTCGTCGACCGACTGGATCAACAGGAGCATCACGAACGTGAAGACGCCGCCGACCTTCACGCCCTCCTTGAGGGTGAGCTGTTCGCCGCCGACCCCTGGGAGGAGGTCGTCGGCGAACAGCGCTTCTCGCTCGTCCTCGAGCTGCTGCTCGCGACGCTCGGCTTCGGCCTCGAGCATGGTGCGGGCCAGCCCGGCCACCGGTTGGGTGGCGGGCTGGGCCGGCTCGCGTTCCGACGTGCTCATGCGGGCACACTCACGGCCGACGGCAAGGACATCGAGCTGGTCAGCCCTCGTCCATCACCATGTTCCTGATCGCCGCGTCCCAGGCGAAGATGTAGGCGGTGGGGTCGCCGTCGCCGGCCGGGAACGGCCCGTAGGTCCGCTCGGTCGGATCACCGGGGATCGTGATCTGCAACCCGTCGATGGCAGCTTCGAACGTGCCGTAGTTCAGGTTCTCACCTGCGCGGGTCAGCAGCGCCTGCGCCAGCCAGATGTCGGGGCAGGCCTGGAACGCGGCCTGGTACGGCTGGTTCGAAGTGTCCTCGGCGTCGAACTGGGCGGGCGACGGGACCTCGACGCCGTGCGCGGCCAGGATCTCGACGCACTCCTGCAAGGTGGCCTCGTCGAACCGCGCCTGGTCGGGCCCGTAGCCGCCGCCGGCCAGGGACCCTTCGAGGATGGAGGTGTCGGTGGTATCGGCGCTGGTCCAGAACGCGCGCGGGGCGTTGAACTCGGTGAACAGCAGCGTCGGCCGGTACGAGGTGTCGTTGGCCATGACCGTCATCCAGTTCGGCGAGCCGATGCCGACCATCAGCATCGTGTCGACGTTGGCGGCCTTGAAGCGTTCGGCGATCAGCCGCACGCTGTTCTCCATCGCCGGCGTGTCGTCGGTCGGGGCGTCCATGATGCCGACCTCGACCGGCTCGATGCCGAGCTCGTCGAGCTTCGGCTTGACCACACCCTCGTAGTCGGGCTCGTCGGCGGCCGCGAAGTACACGCCCACGGTGCCGTCGAGGTCGCCGCGGTCGAAGAACTTCTCCGTCACGACGGCCTGCTGGTCGTTGTCGGCGAGCCAGGTGACCCACGGCGCCTGGGCGCGCGGGGCGAGCTCGGGTGTCATTCCGCCGCCGATGACGGCGGTGCGGTGCACCTCGAGCGGGCACATCGTCGCGTCGTTGAGGAAGAACCCGGTCACGAGGAACACGTCCTCGTCCTCGGTGAGCTTGAGGCACGCCGCCTCGGCGCCGGCCGCGTTCGTCGGGTCGATCGGAGCGAACACGGCTTCGAGCTGGCGGCCGTTGATGCCGCCGTTGTCGTTGATCTCGTCGACGAGGGCCTGGTACACGTCCTGGTGCGGGCCGAGGTCGTAGTCGAGGCCCACCGCCTTGAGCGCCTCGGTGTCGACGTAGGTGACACCGATCTTGATCGTGTCGTCGGTGACGCCCGGGGCGTCGCCGGTGAGCGACTGATCGACGACGTCGGAGTCAGGCGCCTGGGTGTCGGCGGTGGTGTCGGCCGTCGTGTCGGCCGTGGTGTCCTCGGTCGTGTCCGCCGTGGTGTCCGCGGGAGCGTCGGTGGTGACCGGATCCGTCGCGGCCGTCGTGGCCGCGGGTGCGGCCGTCGTGGCGGACGAGTCGTCGCTGCCCGAGTTGCAGGCGCCGAGCAGGCCGGCGGCGATGAGCGCCCCGGCTGCGAAGGTCGCTCGACGCGACCGCACTCGCTTGGTGGTCGTGTGCTTCATGTGGTGTCCCCCTGCTGGTGTTCGGTTGGTTGGTGTCCGGTGGGCTGGTGTTCGGTGACTGGCTGAATCGATCGAGTTCACGTCACGACCACGCGGACGCGGCCGAGGTTCTGGATGCGACCGTGCGGTGAGGTCAGGCTGCCCGAGCGGTGGTTGGTGACCCGGATCGCCGGGAAGTAGGTGCCCGGTTCGGTGAACACATGTGTCGTACTGAGCGTTGCACTCGTGGCCGACCCGTCGAGCCAGTCCGAGCGCAGCGGGTACTCGCCGGTGCCCTCGAAGTCCCATTCGGCGTCGACGATCGTGCCGGCGCTGGTCGGCACCACGATCGAGGCGACGAAGCCCACCTCGTCGCCCACGTTGACGTCGGCCCGCTCGCCGCCGTTGACGGTCAGATCGACGACGGCCTGCACGCCGCGCCGTTCCTTCGCCGTCGGCGGGATCGTGATCTGTCCATCGGCGAGCTCGTAGGCGGTGCTGGCCGGTGGGGCGATGCCGTGCTCGACCCATGCCGCCAGATCGCGCAGCGCGTGCTGGAGCACGCCGAGGTAGTTGACCATGCGCGTCTTGCGCGCCGGAGTCGTGTCGGGCATCACGAGTCCGGCGATCGGCTCGGCACTCGTGTGCATCGCGTGGTCGACGAACCAGAGCCGGTAGTGGTCGTCGAGCCGGTCGCCGAGGTGCTGCTCGATCAGGTCGCGATACCACGCGGCCATGTACGGGAAGGCCGCCTCGTCCATCATCGTCTGGACGGCGATCATCTTGCCGCCGAAGCGCCCGCTCTGGATGGACCCGGCCCCCTGGAAGGCCATGCGCGGCCCGATCAGGTTCTGGCGTTGCGGATAGATGGGTTGCCCGGCCGCGGTGAACTGATCCCACACGCGGAAGTCGGGATGCACCTGATGGCGGTGCAGGGTCTGGAAGGCGAGGTACACCGAATTGTCGATCGCCACCTCGTCGCCGTCGTGCACGGAGCCGGACGCTTCGAAGTGGGCCTCGCCGACACCGGTGATGATGATGTCGTCGACGACACCGACCACGTACATCTTGAGCCCGGTGGCCGGCCCGGTCGTGATCTCGATGGTGGAGCCGAGCACATACCCCTCGGGTGGCTCCGCGACGCGCAGGGCGGCGGGGATCTCGTTCGACGTCGTCCCTCGTGGCATCGCCATCGGCATCGGCAGTCCGAGCTCAGCTGCTCGCTCCCCGAACAGCACTTCGGTGATCGTGGTGGTGTGCTGGACGCGGGCGCGGGCCAGCGATTCGGGGGCGTCGTGGCCCAGGTAGCCCGGCACCGTCCAGAAGTCGTCGAAGTAGGTGGGGTCGTTGCGCACCACGTTGTCGGCGAGCACCGACCACACCCCCGTGTAGCCACGGGCGACGCGTTCGACGTCGAACCAGGACCGCGGCGGGCACCCCATCTTCGTGACCTCGGCGAGCGCCTCGCGCTGTTCCACGGTCAGCCCGGCGTACATGTCGCCGCTGCCGCCCGGTTCGATGGCGTCGATGATGTCCGGGAACTTGTCCCACAGCAGCCGTATCGCGTGCGCCTGCACGGAGAACACGTACGGCATGCTCATCGGCGTCGGGCCGACGAAGGGCACCGCGCCGTCCCACACGTCGGTGGTGTTCTCGAAGCAGGAGATCGTCTTGAAGGCGCCGCCGCTGCCGCCGTACACGTAGCCGTACGGGCGGTGCTCGCCGTACATCTCGGCGGCGAGCACCCGCGAGTAGCGGGCCACCGCCGCGCTGGCGCGGTAGCCGGCCATCGTCGAGTCCTCGCCGGGGAACGGGTTCGCCCGTCCGAGGTTCGACTCGACGAGGTAGGCGCCGCTGTCGACCGCGAACCCGATCGATCCGGCCGTGCCGTACAGCACCCCGATCGTGGCCGCGAACTCGATGCCCGACATCGGCAGGACCGGATGGAAGAAGCGGCCCTCGTACTGCTCGGCCGGCGGGAAGTACATCGAGAACCGTGTGTCGCCATCGGCGAACCCGCCGTGGACGTAACGGTGGCGTACCGGCGCGTCGCGCCATTCGTCGACGTCGATGAACGGCGCGCCGAACGACGCGTCCTTCGAGCTGTTCGGTGCCGACTGCACCGCCGGTCCGGTCATCGCGTGCCCCCTCTGTCGTCCCCCGGTGGACCCCCCCACCCGGTGCTATACGTTGTATAGCGGTCTGGTCAGTGCTTCATCCAGTCATTCGCTCGCCCTCGACCCACTGAGCGGGACTCACGCGACCGGCGTGAACTCGATGTGCAACTGGGTGAGCCCACGCAGGATGAAGGTCGGTACGTAGGAGTAGTTGCGGTGGCCGGCGGGGCCGTGGCGTTCTTCGGAGATGCGCAGGTCGGTCGTGCGATCGAGCAGCCGTTCGAGGCACACCCGCGCCTCGGCGCGGGCGAGCGGTGCCCCCGGACACGTGTGGATGCCCCGTCCGAACGACAGGTGCTGGCGGGCGTTCGGCCGGCGCACGTCGAACGTCGACGGATCGTCGAACCGTCGCGGGTCGCGATTGCCGGCAGCGAGTACGAGCATCAGCGTGGTGCCGGCCGGAACGTCGACCCCGCCCACGTTCGTCGGCACCCGCGCGAGGCGGAAGTCGCCCTTGATCGGGCTTTCCGTGCGCAGCGACTCCTCGATGAAGTTCGGGATCAACTCACGGTCGTCGCGGATCGATTGCTGCAGTTCGTGGTCCTCGGCGAGCAACTGCACCGCCGAACCGAGGAGGCGCACCGTGGTCTCCTGTCCGGCAGCGAACAGGTTGGCGGCCACGCGCACCGCGTCGATGACCTCGGGGGTCGAACCGTCGGGGAACGTCGCCGTTGCGAGCCCGGTGAGGACGTCGTCGCGGGGATTCGCCCGCCGATCCTCGATGTAGTTCGTGAATTCCTGGTAGAGGTACTCGAGCGGGGAGTGGGCCATCGGTTTGGCGGTCGTGCTCCCGATCCCACCGCCGCGTGGCTGGTGGAGCAGCGCCTCTTCGAATCGGCCGTGATCCTCTTCGGGCACGCCGAGCAGGTCGGCGATCACCAACATGGCGAACGGCCCGGCGAACTCGTTGATGAACTCGCAGTTGCCTCGTTCGAGGAACGTGTCGAGCTGGCGATCGGCCAGCCGCCACATGAAGTCCTCGTTCTCCTTGAGGCGCTTGGGGGTGATCAGTCGCATCAGCAGGCCGCGATGGTCGGTGTGGTGTGGCGGATCCATCGTCGGGAGCTGGTCGCTCATCGGCAGCGAGTCGCGATGCTGGACGATGAGCTCGGAGATGTCGCCTTCGGCGTAGTCGTCGAGGGGCACCGGGAACCCGGGAAACGGGCCGGTGACCGCGGTGCACGACGAGAACGTGGCGGTGTCATTGAGGATGGCTGTCGCTTCGTCGTAGCCGGTGACCATCATCACGTTCTCGTGCGGTTCGCGCCGGACGGGGCACTCGCCGCGCAACGCCTCGTAGTAGGGGTACGGATCGTCGATCATCGACTGGTCGCGGAAGAAGTTGATGGCGTCGACGTCGGTCATGAGTTCCTAGCGTTCGGGGCTCGTGATGGCCCGGGAGTCTCGGGCACGACTATTGAGCATACTCTTCTCGGCGCGACCGTGGCCAGCTGGCTCGGGCCTGGCCGCCGAATCGCCGGTCGGTGGAGGTCCGGACGTAGTGTCCCGATTCGTGGCAGAACTGGACCTCGATCGGATCGCCCGCGCCGGGCTGGCGGTGGCCGACGAGCGCGGAGCGTCAGGGTTCACGATGCGCGCCGTCGCCGAGGCGCTCGGGGTGACTCCGATGGCGCTGTACTACCACGTCGCCGACAAGGACGACCTGGTACGGCTGGTCGTCGACGCGGTCGTGCGTGAAGTACCCCTGCCGGAACCGACCGGATCGTGGCGCGAGGACCTGTGGGGGTTGGCGCGTTGGATGCGTCTGATCGCGACGGCACACCCCTCGGTGGGTCAGCTGCGCAAGCGGGTCCGGGTGCTCACCCCGGTGGTGCTGCCGGTCACCGAGCGCTGGTTCCTCCTCTGGCAGGACAGCGGCCTCGAACGTTCGGCTGCGATCCGCGCGGCGTCGCTGAGCAGCATGGCGATCGTCGGCGTGGTCGACCAGGAGGCGCGAATGTCGGAGATGGTTCCTCCGGAGCGCGGCGACGTCGAGGCACTCCCGACCGTGCGTGAGTCCCTCGATCAACGACACGACCACGAGGCCGACTTCGAGCTCGTCGTGCGGGCGTTGATCGACGGGATCCACGCCCGGCTCTCGGCAGCACCGGCCATCTCGGCGCGCACCTGACCCGGTTCGCTCCCGGGAGCGTCAGCGATCGGCGCGGGCGCGACGACGATGGTGAGCTCAGCTCAGCTCAGCCCAGCGGTGATGCTGGCGGTCGCGGTGGCAGTGGTGGTGGCAGCGGTGCCGTGTCCGCCTCGGGCGTCAGCCGCCACGACTCGAAGGCCATCGCCAACATGGCGTAGGTGCCAACGAGGAAGATCAGGTCCATCACCTGGCGCTCGTCGAGCTCCGCCCCGATCCGGGCCCACAGGTCGTCGCCGATGCGCCCCTGCCCGAGCAGCTCGTCGGTCGCCTCCAGGATGAGCAGATCCACGCCTTCGAAGCCTTCGTTGCCGAGGGCGAGCCGGGCGATCTCCTCGCCGGTGATGCCACCGTCGAGCGCGAGCTTGACGTGCTGACCCCACTCGTACCCCGAACGCTGGCGGTGGGCCACGCGCAGGATCGACAGTTCGCGCCACCGCAACGGCAGCGTGCTGCGCTGGAGCTGGTAGCTGTTGAACACCCAGAAGGCCCTGGCCATCTCCGGGTGGCGCACGAACGTGCCGACGACCGAGAAGTTCAGCGGGTCGTGAGCGTGGCCCGAGCCGACCCGCGGCACCTTCTCGCCCGGGATGCCGAGCAGCGAGCCGTACGCCGCGTACTGCTCCTCACCCCAGTCCTCGGGTGCCAGCGGCGGCAGTCGGGGCAGTTCATGTCGCTCGATCATCGGCCCACAACCTACGTTTGCGTCGGGATTTGGCACCGGCACGTGTGGTCGAATCCCGACGCAAACGTGGATTTTCGACGCGATGGAGGAGCGATGGGTGAACGACCGGGTCAGGCACGGATCGAACCGGTGGGACGCGCCGAGATCGACGCCGACGAGGAGCTGGCCGCGACGCTGGCCGGGTCGCTGACCCACGACGGATCGGCGCTGAACATCTTCGGCGTGCTCGGTCGCCACCCGAAGCTGCTCAAGCGGTTCAACCTGCTCGGCGGGTTCCTGCTGAACAAGGGGCTGCTCCCGGCGCGCGAGCGCGAGATCGTGATCCTGCGGATCGGCTGGAACGCGCGAGCACGGTACGAGTTCGGCCAGCACACGATCATCGGCCGCCGGAGCGGGCTGAGCGACGGCGAGATCGTCGCGCTCACCGGGGAACCGTCAGCACACGACTGGTCCGACGACGATCGAGCGCTCATCGCACTGGCCGACGAGCTCGCCGCCGACGACTGCGTCGGCGACACGACCTGGGCGCAGCTGGCCGGTCGTTGGAGCGAGGCCGAGCTGGTCGAGCTCCTCGTGCTCGCCGGCTTCTATCGGCTGGTGTCGGGATTCCTCAACAGTGCCGGCGTCGAGCTCGACGACGGCGTCCCCGGCTTCCCTGCCTGACAGCGCACCGCATCGCTGCGCATTGGCGTTGGTTCGCGCTCTCTGGAAATCGCCAGACGACCACCCTCGGCGCGCAGTTGAACGGTGTACGTCGGCGAAACCTGAAGAAGTTCTGAAGAACCGTCCCGATTGAGTATCAGGCGTCTCGACAAGCCGCTCTGGAGGGTTCATGCTCGGCAAGGAAGACTCGCGTGCGTGTCGACGTCGACGTCGTCGAACCCCTGCGAGCGAGCGGAGCAGCGGACGGATGTAGAACGAAGATGAGCGGATTGCGGGACGCATCGTGCGACACCGACAGGGCCTGTCCGCTGACTTGAGGAGGCGAAGTTGGGAGTCATCCAGAACAAGGTGCTCGTCGTCGGGTGCCCGACGGCGGTCAGTGTCGAGCTGTGCGCTCAACTCGGCCGGTCCGGGATGTCGGTGGTCGCGCAGGACTTTCGGGACATCGAATCGACGGTGCGACTCCTCGTCCCGGATCTTGCGATCGTGGAGCTGTTCCTGGGCAACCCGCAGTTGACGATCTCGCGTGTGCGAGGCGACTCGGATCTGCCGATCCTGCTGCTGGTGCCTCCTGACGCCCGCCCCAACCTCGCAGTCGAGGCACTCCGCAGCGGCGCCGACGACGTGGTCGTCCTACCGGTCGACACCGACGAGCTCGTGTTGCGAGCCCAGTCGATCCTGCGCCGTTGCGAGTTCGACCGGCTGGTGCAGGTCCACGACGTGGTGGTCGACGAAGCGGCGTATCTCGCGTGGCGCGGCGAACATGCGCTCCACCTCACTCCCATCGAGTTCCGCCTCCTCGTCGGCCTGGCCCACAACGTCGGGGTCGTGCTGTCGAAACGGGAGCTGCTCGGTCTCGTCTGGGGCTTCGACGACTTCGACGTCAACCTCGTCGAGGTCCATGTGTCGGCGCTCCGACGGAAGCTCGAGGTGTTCGGGCCGCGCTTGATCCAAACGGTGCGCTCTCACGGTTACGTGATCCGGCCCGAGCCGGTCGAGCGCCGCCGCGCCATCGAGGCGCGCCGCGATGCGTCCCGCGTCACGGCCTGACCCGCCGACGACCGGGCCAACCTTGCGTCCTCCTGAGGATCGCCTGAGGTGTTCGGCCCAGCCCTTCACAGGCCAATCCAGCGCTGTTAATCGTTGTGCCCGGAGGCGGTCACAATGGCACGGAAGAACTCGAGCAGTCAGCCCAGCAACGGTCTGCGCGGTGGGGGCCGCAGCGGTTTCTCGCGACGTCGCTTCCTGTCCGGCGCGGCGATCGGCGCCGGAGTCGCCGTCTCCGATCTGGGCTCGCTGACCGATCTCGCGTTCGGCGCGTCGAACGCGATCACGCTCGAGAACTCCCTCCCCGGCGCGGACAGCTGGGACCTGGAATGGGTCGACGAATCCATCGAGGGCTTCGCCCTGCCGTACTCGGCGAACGTGGGCGAGACGGTCCGGTTCAAGATCAGGGCGGAGTCGTCGAACTATCGGATCCGGATCTACCGGATCGGCTGGTACCAAGGCAAGGGCGCGCGGCTCGTCGACACGATCGTTCCGTCGGTCCCGCTGCCCCAGTCGCAACCCGATCCTGTCACCGATCCCGACACCGGGCTCGTTCATTGTGACAACTGGGCTGTCTCGGCGTCGTGGAAGGTACCGGCAAGTGCCATCTCGGGTGTGTACGTCGCCAACTTCGAGCTGCTCGATTCGACCTCGGTCGGGAACCGTTGCCTGTTCGTGGTCCGCAAGGACGGCAACACCAGCGACGTGCTCGTCCAGACATCGGACACCACGTACCAGGCCTACAACGTGTGGGGCGGCTACAGCCTGTATCGCGGGCCCGCCTACTGGGGCCGTGCGGTCAAGGTGAGCTATCACCGTCCGCTCGCCGGGGCGGAACTGGAGAACGACTTCTTCTACGGGGAGATCCCCCTCGTGCGCTGGCTCGAGCGCAACGGCTACGACGTCTCCTACACGTCGTGCATCGACACGGATCATCGACCGGCGGAGTTGACCAGGCACAAGGTGTTCGTCTCGTCGGGCCACGACGAGTACTGGTCAGGCGCCATGCGGGCCAACGTCGAAGCGGCTCGCGACGCGGGCGTGAACTTGATCTTCATGACCGGGAACGAGGTGTTCTGGCGCACCCGGTGGGAGGCGGCGAGTGACGGGACCCCATACGGGACGCTGGTGTGTTACAAGGAGACGCTCGCCAACGCCAAGATCGACCCGAGCCAGGAATGGACCGGCACGTGGCGAGATCCCCGGTTCACGCCCCCCGCACTCGGCGGAGGACGGCCCGAGAACGCGCTCACCGGAGTGCTGTTCAGGGCGATCAACCCGCTCGAGGACGAGGACTTCGCGATCGAGGTGCCAGCGCAGTTCTCCCAGTTGCGGACCTGGCGCAACACGGCGATCGCTGCGCTGGCGCCCGGCCAGACGCGGGTGCTCTCCGCAGCCACGCTCGGCTACGAATGGGACGCGGACGTCGACAACGGGCATCGCCCGGCCGGCCTCGTGCGGCTCTCGGAGACCACCCAGGTCGCTGCGCAAGTGCTCCAGAACAACGGCGACGCGTACATCGAGGCGCCGCTCACGCATTCGATGACCTTGTACCGGGCGCCCAGCGGAGCGCTCGTGTGGGGCACGGGCACGGTCCAGTGGGCATGGGGCCTGGACGAGTACCACCGCAACCGGCCGTCGATCCCGGTGCCCGCCGACGTGAACATCCAACAGGCGACGTTGAACATCCTCGCCGACATGGGTGTGCAGCCGGCCAGCCGGCAGTCAGGTCTCGCCGCGGCCGCCGCGTCCACCGACAAGATCGCCCCGGTGTCGACGATCACCGTTCCCGCTGCAGGCGCCGTCGTACCGATCGGCACGCCGGTCGTGGTGAGTGGGACGGCCGTCGACACCGGGGGAGGCGTCGTCGCCGCCGTGGAGGTGTCCGTCGACGGTGGGAGCACGTGGCATCCGGCGACGGGCAGGGCCTCGTGGAGTTACACGTTCACCCCGACGCAGCTCGGTCCGTTCACGGTCCGGACGCGCGCGGTCGACGACAGCTGCAACCTCGAGGTCCCCGGACCTGGCCGCACGTTCAACGGCGGGCCCCGCTCGACGCCGTGCTCGATCTGGGACGACAGCGCGGTTCCGGCGACGCCGGCCTTCAACGACAGCACCGCGCTCGAACTGGGCGTGAAGTTCCGCGCTGACGCCGACGGCTTCATCACCGGTATCCGCTTCTACAAGGGGCCCGGCAACGACGGCGCACACGTCGGACACCTGTATCGCTCCAACGGCGCCCGGCTCGGCTCGGTGACGTTCACCGACGAGACGGCAAGTGGGTGGCAGACCGCCTCGTTCGCGTCTCCGATCGCGATCGCCGCCGGCACGACCTACGTGGCCACCTACTTCGCTCCTCACGGCCACTACTCGGGCGACATCGGGTACTTCGCGACCGACCACGACCTGCCGCCGTTGCGGGCGCTCGCTGCCGGCGACGACGGCCCGAACGGGGTGTTCCGGGAGGGCGGCGGCTTTCCGACCCAGACCTACGGGTCGACGAACTACTGGGTCGACGTCGTCTACCACACCGACAACGATTCGGCGCCGGCGGTCGCGTCGCGGCGACCGGCGGAGGGTGTGATGTCGGTCGACCCGGCCGACGCGATCGTCTGTCGTTTCAGTGAACCGGTCGTCCCCGCGTCGATCGACATCTCGTTGGCCGCGGCTGGCGGTAGCCCGGTGGCCGGTACCGTGTCGTACGAGGCGGCCGAGCGGTCCGCCAGGTTCGTGCCGAGCCAACCGATGGCCGCGGGGATCGAGCACATCGTCACCGTGTCGGGCGCCACCGACTTCACGGGGACCGAGATGGCGGCCCCGGTGTCGTGGAGCTTCACGACAGCCGGTGCGCCCGGGACGTTGCCGACCAGCATCTGGACCACCGCCGACGAGCCGTCGGCGCCGTCGTCGGACGACACGAGTGCGGTGGAACTGGGCCTGCGCTTCCGCGCCGATGTCGACGGCTTCGTGACGGCGGTGCGCTACTACCGCGGCGGTGGGAACGCCGGGAACCACGTCGGCCGGATCTGGTCGCTCGACGGCACGTTGCTCGGCACCGCCTCGTTCAGCAACGAAGGCGACGACGGGTGGCAGCAGGCCCCACTCGACCCGGTCGTTCCGATCTCCGCTGGCACCACCTATGTGGTGTCGTACCTCGCCCCGAACGGCGGCTACGCCGCCGACGGCGGGATGCTCAACTCGAACGGGGTGAGCCGCGGACCGCTTCGCGCGCTCTCGGCCGCCGAGGCCGGCGGGCAGAACGGAGTGTTCCGATACGGCGCCGACGGCGGCTTCCCGGCGAGCTCGTGGGGCAACGCCAACTACTGGGTCGACCTCGTGTTCGACGTGCCGCCCGATTCCGTGGGCCCGGCGATCGCCAACGTGATCCCGGCACCCGACCTGCTGGCCGTGGATCCGGCCGAGCCCGTGATCGTGGCGTTCGACGAGGCGATCGACCCCAGCTCCGCGATTCTGGGACTGACCGCTCCTGGCGGAGCGTCGGTGCCGGCGACGGTGACATGGCCTGATGCCCGCACCGCGGTGGTCCAGCCGACCGATCCGCTCGCACCCGGCACGACGTATCAGGCGTCGGCGACGGCGTCCGACACGTCGGGCAACCCGATGCCTGCGTCGCACACCTGGTCGTTCACCGTCGCGTCCGCTCCTGGCGAGTTCCCACGCACGGTGTGGACGACGGCCGCTCATCCTGCCGTCGAGGCGGCAGACGATCCGGCTGCGATCGAGGTCGGCATGAAGTTTGGCGTCGACACCGGTGGTGCGATCATCGGTCTGCGGTTCTTCAAGGGAGCGGGCAACACGGGCCCCCACACGGCCCGGCTGTGGACCGCCGACGGTCAGCTCCTCGCATCAGCCGTCGTACCGCACGAGACAGCAGCCGGGTGGCAGCAGGTGCTGTTCGACGCGCCGGTCGCGGTGGAGGCCGGAACGGTCTACATCGCGAGCTACCACACGCCCAGCGGCCGCTATGCGGTGTCGCCGGGCGGTCTGGGCGGTGCGGTGGTCAGCCCACCGTTGCGGGCGCTGTCGTCGGCCACCTCCGGCGGAAACGGCGTGTACCGGTACGGGGACGGTGGGTTCCCGAACGGTACGTACGGCTCGTCGAACTACTTCGTCGACGTGATCTTCACCGATCTCGCCGCGCCGACGGTCGTCGGCCGGAGCCCCGACACCGGCAGCGTCGGCGTTCCCGTCACGACGGAGGTGACGGCGATGTTCAGCGAATCGATCGCCGCTGGTTCGATCCAGGCCGAGCTCCGCGACGGCGGGGGAGCGATCACTCCCGTCACGATCGAACACGAACACGGATCGACCGAGGTGGTCATCCGTCCGACGACGGCACTGGCGTCGGCCACCACGTACACCGCGACGGTGCTCGCTGCCGCGGATCTCGCCGGGAACGTGCTCGCCGCACCGGCGAGCTGGTCGTTCAGCACCATCGACTCGTCGTCGTTCACGCTCTTCGGCTCGTCCGCACCGGCGGTGCCGGCGGCCAACGACGCGTCGCTCGTCGAAGTCGGGATGCGGTTCCAGGTCGGGCAGAACGCGGTCGTCGACGGGATCCGGTACTTCCGCGGTCCTGGCAACGACGGCACGCACGTCGGTCACCTCTGGACTTCGGCCGGCGAGCTCCTCGCCGAGGTCACGTTCACCGACACCGGCACGGGGTGGCAGTACGCACCGTTCGCGGCCCCGATCCCGGTGTCCGCGGAGACGACCTACGTCGTCTCGTACGTGGCGCCGGTCGGCCGGTACTCGGTGACGGCCGGCTACTTCAACGCCGGGCCGGTGAGCAACGGCCCGATCGTCGGGCTGGCCAACTCCGGTGCCGGCAACGGCGTGTACCGGTACGGGGGCGGGTTCCCGAACGGAACCTATGGCGGAAGCAACTACTGGGTCGACGTCGTCGTCCGAACGACCTGACCCTCCGAGACGACCCAGCACGAGAGGCGGACACCATGAATCATCTCCCGGTCGAGGGAGCGGGCCGTGCCGAGCCGGCCGTCGGCATCGCCGTCGTCGGCGCCGGCTACTGGGGCCCCAACCTCGCACGCAATGCCGCGTCCCATCCCTTGACGCGGCTCGTGTACGTCTGCGACCTCGATCTCGATCGAGCACAGCGTGTGGCGTCGCCGTACGCCGGTGCGAACGCCAGCCGCGAGCTCGAGCGGGTCATCGGCGATCCTGCCGTGACGGCGGTCGCGATCGCGACGCCCCCGTCGACCCACGCGTCGTTGGCGATCGCCGCACTACGCGCCGGCAAGCACGTGCTGGTCGAAAAGCCCCTCGCCGATTCGATCGACGACGCAGAGGCGATGCTCGAAGCAGCGGCCCTGAACGACCGGGTGCTGATGTGCGATCACACGTACTGCTACACGCCGGCGGTGCAGTACCTGCGCTCGATCGTCGGCGCCGGCGAGCTCGGGACGCTCCAATATGTCGACTCCGTCCGGATCAACCTGGGGCTCGTCCAGCGCGACGTCGACGTCGTCTGGGACCTGGCCCCGCACGACCTGTCGATCCTCGACGCGGTGTTGCCGCCGGACTGCCAGGTCCGATCGCTGTCAGCCACCGGTGCCGATCCCGTCGGCGCCGGTCAGTCGTGCGTCGCGTACCTGTCGATGGAGCTCGATGGGGGAGCGATCGCCCACGTCCACGTCAACTGGCTCAGCCCGACCAAGGTCCGACGGATGACGATCGGTGGATCACGGCGGACCGTGGTGTGGGACGACCTGGATCCTGTCCAGCGCGTCAGCGTGTTCGATCGCGGTGTCGACGTCACGCTCGACGACGGTCCCGATGCCGTCGCCAGCCGCAAGATCGCCTACCGCGTCGGCGACATGATCGCTCCGGCACTTCGCGAACGGGAGGGGCTCGCCGGTGTCTTCGACGAACTCGTCGGTTCGATCCGTGAACATCGCGCGCCGCTCACCGACGGGGCGGCTGGGCTCAGGGTGCTGCGACTGCTCCAGGCCGCCCGATCGAGCATCGACAACGGTGGAACCGCCCAGCGGATCAATCGCGACCGTTCGTTGGTGCCGGCATGAGTGTGAACACGCAAGGCCTCACAGGGGCTCGGCTCCTCATCACCGGCGGTGCCGGATTCGTCGGCTCGACGATCGCGGAGCAGGCCATCGAGGCTGGCGCAGCCTCGATCGTGGTCCTCGACAATCTCGTGCGCGGTCGGGTCGAGAACCTCGATCAGGTCCGTGCGGGCGGGCGGGTCGAGCTGGTCGTGGGCGACATCCGCGACGAGGCGGCCGTGGGCCGAGCGATGCGGGGTGTGGATGTCGTGTTCCACCAGGCCGCGTTGCGTATCACGCAGTGCGCCGACGACCCGCGCGCCGCCGTCGACGTCATGGCGACCGGCACCTTGAACGTGCTCGAGGCAGCCCGAGCCGCCGGTGTCGGCAAGGTCGTCGCGGCGTCGTCGGCGTCGGTGTACGGCATGGCCGCCGAGTTCCCGACCAGCGAAGATCACCACGCCTACGACAACCGGACGCTCTACGGCGCGGCGAAGCTGTTCGACGAAGGGCTGCTGCGCAGCTACGCCGACATGTTCGGGCTGAACTACGTCGCGCTCCGCTACTTCAACGTGTACGGACCGCGGATGGACATCCACGGCGTGTACACCGAGGTCTTGGTGCGCTGGATGGAGCGCATCGTTCGTGGCCTGCCGCCGCTGATCTTCGGCGACGGAAGCCAGACGATGGACTTCGTGTTCATCGACGACGTCGCGCGGGCGAACCTGCTGGCCGCGGCCGCCGGCGTGACGGACCGCGTGTACAACGTCGCCCGCGGTGTCGAGACGAGCCTGCTCCAGCTCGCCGAGGCGTTGCAGGAGGTGATGGGCAGTCACCTGTCGATCGAGTTCGGACCGGAGCGGGCCGTGAACCCGGTGCCGCGGCGCCTCGCCGACACGGCCGCTGCCGAACGGGACCTCGGGTTCCGCGCCGAGGTCGACCTGCACGATGGGCTGACCGCGCTCGTCGACTGGTGGCAACGCGAGCGCCGAGCGGGAGCAGCGGTGGCATGAGCCCACTCGCCGCGTTCCCGGCGGTCGAGCAGCCGTCGATCCCGATCATGCGTCCGGTGCTCGGCGAGACTGAGATCGAGGCGGTCGTCGAGGTGCTCCGCAGCGGTTGGGTGGCCCAGGGCCCGCGGGTCGAACAGTTCGAAGCAGCCTTCGCCGCCAGGGTCGGTGCAGCCTCCGGCGTCGCGGTGTCGAGCTGCACCACGGGTTTGCACCTCGCGCTCGTGCTGGCCGGAGTGGGCCCGGGGCACGAGGTGATCGTCCCATCGTTCTCGTTCATCGCAACCACCAACGCCGTCGTGTACACGGGGGCGACACCGGTCTACGCCGACGTCGAGCTGAGCACGGGGAACGTGACGGCGCAGTCGGTGGCGGCCGTCGCCACGGCCCGCACGCGTGCCGTGATCGTGGTGGACCAGGCCGGGGTGCCGGCCGACATCGACGCGATCCGCACGTTCGCCCGCGGGCGCGAGATCGAAGTCGTCGAGGACGCCGCGTGCGCGATCGGATCCACGAGGACCGGGGCCCCGGTGGGCGCGGGCGGCCTCGCCGTCTTCTCGTTCCATCCGCGCAAGATCCTCACGACCGGTGAAGGCGGGATGATCACGACCGACGATGCCGACATCGCCGCTCGGGCGCGGCGGCTCCGCGAGCACGGCATGAGTCTCAGCGCCGCGGATCGACATCGCAGTGGAGGCGTCGCCTTCGAGCAGTACGAGGAGACCGGCTTCAACTATCGGATGACCGACCTGCAGGCCGCGGTGGGCCTGGCCCAACTCGACCGGCTCGACGCCATCGTGTCGAGGCGGCGCGAGCTCGCGGCCGCCTACCGGTTGCGGCTCGCAGACGTCGCCGGTGTCACGTGCGTGGGCGACCCTGCTGGTGGCACGACGAACTATCAGTCGTTCTGGATCCGGCTGCACGACGAGTTCGCCACCAGCCGCAACGACCTGATGGCGGTGCTCGCGAGGATCGGGATCGCGAGCCGTCGGGGGATCATGGCGACGCATCTCGAGCCCGCCGGCTGGCGATTCCTGCGTGATCCGCTGCCGAACACCGAGCTGCTCAGCACGACGTCGTTGATCCTGCCGCTGTTCCACGACATGACGATCGACGACGTCGATCGGGTGTGTGATCACGTCCGGGCGGCGTCGTGAGCGCGTTGCGTCCGCTCGTCCTCGTCGGCGCCGGTGGATTCGCCCGTGAGACCGCTGAGCTCGTCCGGTCGATCAACGCCGCGACGCCCAGCTACGAACTGCTCGGGTTCGTCGACGACGACCCGGCACTGGCCGGCCGCAGCCGAGCCGGTTGTCCGGTGTTGGGCCCACTCGAGTCGATCCACGACCTCGGAGATGCGGCGGTCGTGGTGTGTATCGGGAGCCCCGCCGCGACGGCGATCCGGCGACACATCGTGGACCTGCTCGACCTCGACGCCGAACGCTTCGCGACGCTCGTCCATCCGCGTGCCGAGCTCGCCGCGAGCGTCTTCGTCGGCGGCGGGTCGGTGATCCACGCCGGCTGCATCGCCACGACCGAGATCACGATCGGCCGGCACGTCGAGATGATGCCCGCGACGGTCCTCACCCACGACGACGTCGTGGACGACTTCGCGACCTTCGGCGCCGGCGTGCGGCTGGCCGGTGGCGTCCGCATCGGCCATGACGCCTACATCGGATCCGGCGCCTGCGTGCGGGAGGGGATCGAGGTCGGCGGCGGATCGACCATCGGGATGGGGTCGGTCGTGATCGACCACGTGCCGCCGGGCGAGGTGTGGGCCGGCAACCCGGCGCGCTTCCTCCGCTCAGCGGGGCCGCTGCGGGGAGTGATCGCGGTGGCGTCGTGAGGGTCATCGTGTACCCGCACGATCTGGCCGTCGGCGGCAGCCAGATCAACGCGATCGACCTCGCCGGCGCCGTGCGCGATCGTGGCCACGACGTCATGGTGTACGGCGTTCCCGGCCCGCTCGTGCGGCACATCCGTGGGCACGGACTGCGCTACGTCGAGGCATCGCCGCAGCAGTACCGCCCGGCGCCGCAACGCATCGCGCAGATCCGCGAGCTGGCGAAGCGTGAGCGGGTCGAGGTGATCCACGGGTACGAGTGGCCTCCGTGCCTCGATGCCTACTTCGGCGCCCATCTGGTCGGCCGGGTCGGCCTCGTGTGCACCGTGCTGTCGATGGCGGTCTCGCCCCTCGTCCCGCGGACCCTGCCGTTGATCATGGGGACCGAGGATCTCGCGGCCGCGGCCCGTGCCGCTGGGCACGCCGACGTCGCGGTGCTCGAGCCGCCGATCGACGTGAGCGGCGACCACCCGGGGGTCGACGGGTCAGCGGTGCGGCGTTCGCTGGGTCTGGCGAGTGGCGAACTGCTCGTCGTGACGGTGTCGCGCCTGGCGGTCGACCTCAAGCTCGACGCACTCGAGCGAGCGGTGGCCGCGGTCGGCAACATCGCCCGCCGGCGCCCGGCGCGGCTCCTCGTCGTCGGCGGCGGTGAGGCGGATCGGCATCTCCGCGCCCGCGCCGCCGACATCGACGCGGCGTGCGGCCGGCAGGTGGTGCACTTCGCCGGCGAACAACTCGATCCGCGGCCGTACTACGCGGCCGCCGATGTGGTCCTCGGGATGGGGAGCTCGTCGATGCGGGCGATGGCGATGGGGCGCCCGGTCGTGGTCCAAGGCGAGCACGGCTTCTCGCTCACGTGTGAGCAGGCCACCCTGGGCACCTTCCTCCGACAGGGTTTCTGGGGGCTTGGCGACGACGGGCCGATCGACCTGCTGCAGGCCCAGATCGAACGTCTGCTCGACGACGGCCGGCTGCGCCTCGAGCTCGGCCGGTTCGGCCGCCGGCTCATGTGCGAACGGTTCGCCCTCCCCGCCGCTGCCGAGCGTCTCGAGGCGGTGTACCAGGCGGTTGCCGAGCGCGAGTCGGCCCGCCGTCCGTTGGACGTCGCGACCGTCGCGGGTCGGGCCGCGGTCGCCGAGCTCCGGTTGCACAGCCCGCGTCGGCAACGTGAACACGATCGAGTGAGAAGGCTGAGGTTGAGCGCATGACCGTTCCCCGTACGTCCGAACGCGTCGCGTTCCTCGACCTCGGCGCCCAACGGGACGAGATCGCCGACGAGGTGCAATGCGGGTTCGACCGGGTGATCGCCGACTCCGCATTCGTGGGAGGTGCTGAGGTCACCGCCTTCGAGGCCGAGTTCGCGGCGTATTGCGAGATCGGCCAGTGCATCGGGGTCGCCAACGGCACCGACGCGATCGAGCTCGTGCTCCGCGGGTTGGGCATCGGTCCGGACGCCGACGTCGTCCTTCCGGCGAACACGTTCATCGCCACGGCCGGCGCCGTGCATCGGGCCGGCGCCCGCCCGGTGTTGGTCGACTGCGAGCCCGAGTCGCTCCTCATCGACCCCTCCGGCGTCGATCGGGCGCTGACCGCACGGACCCGCGCAGTCATCGGCGTCGACCTCTACGGCCAGCGTGCGGCGTTCGACGAACTCGTGGCGTTGGTCGCCGATCGCGGCATCGAGTTGGTGGAGGATGCCGCGCAGGCGCAAGGTGCTCGCCGGAACGGCGCGGGCATCGGAGCGTCGGTGGCGGCCGCCGCCACGAGCTTCTACCCGGGCAAGAACCTCGGCGCGTACGGCGACGGTGGCGCGGTCGTGACCGACGACGCCGAGCTCGCGACGCGAATCCGGGCGATCGCCAACCACGGCGGGATCGAGAAGTACGAGCATCGTGTGACGGGCTTCAACTCGCGCCTCGACGCGCTCCAGGCGGTCGTCCTGCGCTCCAAGCTCCGTCGCCTCGATCGTTGGAACGAGCGCCGGCGAGCGGCAGCGGCGGTGTACGACGAGCTGCTGGCCGGACACGCGCAGATCCGGCGCACGGTGGTTCCGGCCGGCAACGAGCATGTCTGGCACCTGTACGTCGTGCGGGTGCCAGACCGCGACCGGATGATCGGGGAGCTCCGGGCGGGTGGGGTGGAGGCGGGGATCCACTATCCCGCACCGATTCATCTCACGCCGGCATACGCCTGGCTCGACCACGGCCCAGGCGACTTCCCCCACGCGGAGCAGGCGAGCGAATCGATGATCTCGCTGCCGATCCATCCGCACATCACCGTTGACGACCAACAGCGTGTCGTCGACCTGCTGCTGGAGGCGTGCCGATGACCGTGACCGCCCTCGATGTGGACGGCGAACGCGCGCCGTATGTCCATCCCGACGGCCGGTGCGAGAGCAGGGCCGTCGGTGAGGGTACGCGTGTGTGGGCGTTCGCTCACGTGCTACCCGGCGCGGCGATCGGTCGAAACTGTAACATCTGTGACCACGCGTTCGTCGAGGGCGCGGCGACGATCGGCGACCGGGTCACCGTCAAGAACGGCGTGTTGATCTGGGACGGTGTCAGCATCGAGGACGACGCGTTCATCGGCCCCGCCGTCGTCTTCACCAACGATCTGACACCTCGCGCCCACGTGAGGAAGCACGGCGAGGAGTTGCTCCGGACCGTCGTACGGTGCGGCGCGACGATCGGCGCCAACGCCACGATCGTCTGTGGCATCACGATCGGCCGTCACGCGTTCGTCGCCGCCGGATCGGTGGTGACGCGCGATGTCGGCGATCACGTCCTGGTCGCCGGGAATCCGGCTCGACCAGCGGGATTCGTCTGTCGCTGTGGGCGCCCCCTCGACGACGAACTCGCCTGTTCCTGCGGGCGCACCTACCACCTCCGTGACGGGTCGTTGACCGACGCCGCGGCGACGCCACACCTGGAAGGAGAAGCCACATGTCAGACACGATGAATGTTCGACGATCCCCGTCGTTCGGTGATCACGCCGCGCTGACCGATTTCGCCGATCAGGTGCTGCCGTCGCTGCAACTCGGCGACGGCTTGTTCTGCTTCGATCGGACGTGGGCCGATCCCACGTTGCGGGGCTCGTCGGTGCGCTACTCGATCATGGTGCTCCTCGGGCTGGCCCGCCGTGCGCGCAGCGGGAAGGCGGTGAGCGTCGACATCTCGGCGCTGCATCGCCGGATCCATCGCGAGCGTGAACGCCTCGGTGTCGGCGATCTCGGGCTCCTACTGTGGGCCGACACGCGCCTCGACGACCCTGCCGCGTCGAACACACTCGCGCTGCTCGAGCGACGAGCGCTCGCACCGTCGGCGCTCACCGACCTGGTGGGAATGGAGATCGGCTGGTTCACCTGCGGCGCTGTCGCCGGCTACGCGAGTGGACTGCGATCCGGGGCGCTGGTCAATGCAGCCGTCGAGGAGCTCGACCGCCGATCGACTGCTACGCCGCTGTTCCGCCACACCGGCACTCGGAGCCGCCGGGCCGCGCTGCCGAACTTCGCGACCGAGATCTATGGCCTGCTGGCATTGACGGAACTGGCGCGGCACGACCTGGACGCCCGCGCGCTGGATCGCGCCGTAGGGCTGGCCGAGTTGCTCGTCGGACATCAACGCTCCGACGGCGGATGGCCGTGGCTGTACCACGCCGACCGGGGCCACGTCGTCGAACCGTACGAGATCTACTCGGTCCACCAGGACGCGATGGCGCCGATGGCACTGCTCGGTCTCGACGAGGTGCTCGGCGAGCCACGGTTCCGGCCAGCGGTGTTGAACGGGTTGCAGTGGTGCTTCGGGGGCAATGAGCTCGGCTTCACGTTCTACGACTCGACGATCGGATTCGCGCACCGGTCGATCCGGCGACGACGCGCCGCTGCTCGCTTCGATCTCTGGGCCAATGCGGCGCTCGGTGCCACGCTGAGCGGCGGCCCGCGGCTCGACGTCGGTGGCCGGGAGATCAACCCGACTTGCCGGCCGTACCACCTGGGCTGGATCCTCGAGGCCTGGTCGAGATGAGCGTTCAGGCACTCCGCCCGGCAGGTCTGATCGGGCATCCGGTCGCTCCTGGCAGCGCCCGCCTCTTCGACGTCGATGTCGATGCGCTCGACACCGCGGCGACGCTCGATCGAGTGTTCGCGCTGGTCGACCTGCCAGGGCCGAGCCAGCACGTCGTGCTCAACGCCGCCAAGGTCGTGCAGATGGCGAGCGACGAGCACCTGCGCGACATCGTGCGATCGTGCGATCTCGTCAACGCTGACGGCGCATCGATCGTGTGGGCGAGCCGTCTGCTCGGCCGGCCGGTGCCGGAACGTGTGGCCGGGATCGATCTGTTCGCAGCGATCGTCGAGCGTGCCGCCGTCAGCGGCCACAGCGTCTACTTCCTCGGCGCCACCGACGATGTGCTCGACGAACTGCTCGCTCGATTCCGCAGGCGGTTCCCGACACTGCGGATCGCCGGCGCCCGCAACGGGTACTGGGACGACGATCTTGAAGTCGTGGCCGCCGTGCGGAACGCGGCACCTGACTTCCTCTTCCTGGCGATCCCGAGCCCCCGCAAGGAGTACTGGCTCCACGAGCACCTGGCCGAGCTCGGTGTGCCGTTCGTCATGGGGGTCGGCGGCTCGTTCGACGTGCTCGCCGGAAAGGTGCGCCGGGCGCCGGTGTGGGTGCAGCGCCTCGGTGGCGAGTGGCTGTACCGGCTGTGCCAAGAGCCGCGCCGGATGTGGAGGCGTTACCTCGTCGGCAACGCAAGGTTCGTCGCCCTCACCGCACGGGAGTGGCGCGTCGTTCGATGACTGAACTCGTCGTGGCGACGGACGCATCGCTCGCGGGTGAGCGCCGCTCACGGAACGTCGAGCCGACTGTCCGCGACGAGGCCAGACGAGCATTCGGCTGGAGTCTCCTCAACAGCGTTGCCAGTCGGCTCACGACGGTGGTGATCGGCCTCGTCCTGGCACGCTTGCTCGTCCCCGAGGAGTACGGGCTTTTCGCGGTAGGCCTTCTCGTGCTCACGATCTTGCAGAGCATGAACGAGCTCGGCGTCAGCGTCGCTGTCGTGCAGTGGGCGGGTGACGTTCGGAGAGCGGCGCGTACGGCCACGACGCTCGCCGTCGGTACGAGTGGGCTGCTGTACGCCGTCGTGTACCTGGCAGCGCCAGGTATCGCAGCGTTCGTCGGAGCGCCAGAAGCCGCTCCACTCATCAGAATCCTCGGAGTCGGGGTCGTGATCGACGGGGTGTCATCGATCCCGGGGGCCATGATGGCTCGCTCGTTCCAGCAGGGGCGACGCGCTGCGGCCGATCTCGTTTCGATCATTCCGTCGTCGGTGGTGAGTATCACGCTTGCTGCCACCGGGCATGGGGCCGTCAGTCTCGCCTGGGGAGCTTTGGCAGGCAGCGCTACGGCGACAGTGCTGGTGGTGCTGCTCGCGCCCGCTCGTCCGCTGCCAGGTTGGCGGCGAGACGATGCGAGGGCGTTGCTGCGCACTGGGGCTCCGTTGGCTGGAACCAGCTTGGTGCTGCTGGCAACGCTCAACCTCGACTACGTGATCGTCGGCCACACGCTCGACACGACCGCGCTCGGGTGCTACCTCCTGGCGTTCAATCTCTCGAGCTGGCCGTCGAATCTGCTCTCGGTCGCGGCGCGCCGGGTAGCGATCCCGGCATTTGCTCGGCTGGCGGCGCAACCGGCGGAGCTCCAGCGGGCATTTGTCGACTCGCTCCGGGCCGTGACCGCCCTGGGATGGGGGTTGGCGGTACCGCTCGCGATGCTTGCGTCACGGCTCGTCGATGTCGTGTACGGACCGAGATGGCATGCGGCCGCGGCTGCCCTGACATTCCTTGCGCTGCTCGGCGGGTTGCGGATCGTCTTCGATCTCGTCTATGACCTGCTCGCCGCAGTGGGCAGAAGCGGTTCACTCCTCGTCGTACAGATCGTCTGGTTCGGGGGACTGGTCGTTGCTCTGCCGGTTGGCGCATCGTTGGCTGGCATTGAAGGTGTGGGGGCGGCCCATCTCATCGTCGCCTGCGGCGTCGCTGGTCCGTCGTACGGCTGGGCCCTTCACTGTGCGGGGATCTCGATCCGGGCGTCCATCGTCGGTCTGGCTCCAGTCGCGCTTACTGCGTTCGGCTGCGCAGCGTGTGTTGTCCTCGGGGGTCGACTCGGCCTTGGTGGGTTGCCAGCGCTGCTTCTCCTCGGCGCGACCTCGGTGGGTGCGTACGTGCTCATGCTCGCGGTGCAGCCGACCACTCGTCCAATCATGGCGATACCGGTCGCCGGGCTCATTGGCCGCATGAGCGCGGCGCTTCGGGGACGGAGCGCGGCGCGGGCGGAAAGTTTAGCGCCGGCTGACGAGTCGCTGAAGGTTCTCGCGAGTCAGGGACCGGTATGACGACGATTCGTAGGATCGGTGGTCCGGGGAGCCTCGTTGCTTTCCCGGAAGTGGGCGAACCGTGGATCTCCTGACTCTTCTCCGGCTCTTTCGGCGCAATGTCATTGCGACGATCCTCGCGGCCGCTCTCGCAGCGGCCTTGGTCGGGTACGTGGTGATATCGGCACCGCCCGTCTATCGCAGCAGCGGGAGCGTGGTGCTCTTCAGCCCGCCCCAGCCCCCTGACCTGTCGCTGCTCGAGATTGATCCGTCGGCGCCGACCACAACAGTCGCCTCGGACAACCCGTACGTCAGGTTCAACGACCTCTCAGTGGTCGTCGACATCGTCCGGCGGGTCCTGTTGAGCACGGAGATCGACTCCAGACTGCGGGAGGCCGGGGTTGTCGGCACCTACTCGGTCGCGGCGAACATCGACTTCTACCGAGGTCCGATCATCGACATCGCCGATGAAGCTGAGACTCCCCTCGCCGCGCAGCGATCGACGAAACTCGTGATGGCCCAGCTCGGGACGTCGTTGGATGCTCTGCAAGAACGGCAGGGAACCGACCCGGACTATCGAATCAAGGCGCAGTCGGTCGTTGAGCCGAATCCAGGGACGCGCGTGTACTCGAGTACGTTGCGACGTGGGTTGGCGGTCTCGGTACTGGCGGCAGGAATGGCAGTGGGGGTGGTGTTGATCGCAGATGCGGTACGACGCCGGGCCAGGCGAAGTGCACCGGCGACTGCCGACGATGCCGACTCAGGGCGCGACTTGCTCGACGATGCCCTCTTCGAGTTCGGAATCGACCTGAAGGTCGTTTCCGAGTCCGTGGACGAAACGAGAAACCCAGGGCATGGTTATCGGCACGATGAGCATGCTCCATCGACGGTTCGGCGGTTGGTCCGCGAAGTCGAACGGCAGTCGAGTTGACCGGTGTCCATGCCTGCATCCCCGGCGCTCGAGATCACGACCTGCGCGTCGGCCCGACGGTGGTACACGTACACGACCGGTCTTCTGCGCATCGAGATCTGGTTGCTCGTGCTGGTTCCTGCCCGATATGTCATCGGGCCGCTCGGCGCGCTTGGTTGGCCAGCAACTCTCGGAGGACTTGCACTCTTCGGTCTGTGGGCGACAGGGACGCTCTCCGGTGATCCAAATCTCCGGTGCTGCCTGGCGCTGAGAGTCGTACTCGGTGCCGTGTGGGCGACCTGGCTCCTGTCGTACGTGCTCATGAACTTCCACAGTGTCCCGTGGGACGAGTCCGGGAACGCTGATCGGTTACTCATCAATCTCATCTCGTGGACCGGGATTGCCCTTGCTGCCGGGGAGGGCGTCCGCGGTAGGTCGGAACGACTCGTGCTGATTCGAGCCGTCGTCGACGCGATTGCGGCGATGGCGATCATCGCCCTCCTTCAGTTCCGAGTGGGGTGGGCGGCGACGGACCTCCTGGACAAGGTGCCCGGTTTGGTCGCCAACAGCGACTTCGGCGGAACACTGCGACGAGCATCATTCCGTCGGCCATCCGGGACGGCTGGCCACCCGATCGAGTACGGCGTCATCGTGTCGTCGGGTTTGGCCTTGTCGATCCATCTGCTGCTTCACGACCACGAACGCTCCCGTGTTCACCGGTGGGCCGCGTTCGCTCTCATCACGCTCGGAGTGCCGATCGCCATTAGCCGATCTGCCCTGCTGGTGACGCTGGCCGTGCTCGTCGTCTTCTGGTTGGGCGAGGCGAGCTCGGTTCGAATACGTGCGGTCGCCGTGCTCGCCGTGATGGGAGCGTTCGTGTTCGCCACCATTCCGGGGTTGATCGGCACACTGGGCCGCTTTGTCATCGCCGGCAACAGCGACTCCTCGATCTCGACGAGGACGAGTGACTACGCAACTGCGGCGCCGTACATCCGAGAATCCTTGTGGACCGGCCGAGGGCCCGGAACGTTCCTTCCGCGCTACTTCATTCTCGACAACCAGTATCTCATGTCGCTGATCGAGGTTGGAGTGTTCGGGGTGATCCCGCTGGTCGTTCTCCTCTTCTCGCCGTACTGTTTCGGCCGCAGCGGCAGGAGACACGCGTCGTCGGCGGCGGACCGCAACCTCGGCCAGATGTTCGCGGCCGCCGGCATCTCAGCGGTGCTCGCGGCCGCAACGTACGACCTGCTCTCGTTCAGCATGTTCTCCGCTCTACTGTTCCTCTATCTCGGGCTGGCCGCAGGCTTTCGAGCCGAGGCGAGCGATCGACAGCAGGCGACCGTCGCACAGCAACCAGTTGGGAGCACCGCGTGGACCTGATCGATCGAACTGCGCTCGGTCGCCGCGCCGACACGGTCGTGCTCTGCGCTGCGAACAGCTGGGACGACGTGAAGCTCGCGGATCGTCACATGGCCGAGCGCTTGACGGCCCATGCGCAGGTCTTGTACGTCGATCCGCCGGTGTCGCACCTGACCCGGTTCAACAGCCCAGTCGTGGCGGATTCGCTGTCGCGTCCGCGGCTTCGATCGCTCGGCCCGAACCTCTTCCGGTACACCCCTCTCGTGGCGCCCAAACCGTTGCATCGAGCCGTGGTGTGGGCCACCGAGGCGCTCGTTCGGCGTCAATTGCAGTTTGCGGTCGCCAAGCTTGACGCGAGCGTCATCGCCGTCGTCTCCACATGGCTTCACCTCGATGTCTTCGGGAGTATGGGGGAACGAGTTCGGATCTATTGGTGGCAGGACGATCCAGCTGGCGCCGCCGAGTTCTGGGGCATGAGCGCCGAGCGTCTGCATGCAGCGGACCTCCGTCTGGCACGGTCGTCGGACGTTGTGGCAGCGGTGAACGATGAAGCCGTTCGGCGATGGCGAGACCGCGGACTCAACGCGGTCTACCTCCCGAACGGTTGTGACACGGAGTCCTTTCGCGCGGACAACGTTCCACCGCCTGTGGACGCGCCCACGGAACGACCCGTCGCCGGATTCGTCGGGCACCTGAACTCGAGAATCGATCTTTCTCTTCTCGAAGCGGTGGCCGCGGCCGGTGTGACGCTCGTGCTGATCGGCCCGAAGGATCCGGCCTTCGAACCACAGCGCTTCGAACGTCTTGTGGCATTGGACAACGTTCGATATCTCGGTCAGCGGCCGTTCGAGGCGCTGCCCGGGTATCTGGCGGCGATGGACGTGGGACTTGTGCCGTATGGCGCAACCGAGTTCAATCGCTGGAGCTTTCCGATGAAGACCTTGGAGTACCTGGCTGCCGGACTACCCGTGGTGTCGACATCGCTGCCGGCGGTTCGGTGGCTCGACACTCCGCTCATCGACATGGCCGACACTCCGAGCATGTTTGCAGCGGCCGTGCAGCGGGCCACCGAGTGGCAGCGGACGAACGCTGAAGTCAACGAACGTCGGGCGTTCGCGGCCGAGCACAGCTGGGAACGGCGCGCAGCTGCTCTCTTCGGAATCATCGAATCCGGTTTCCGCCAGTCCGCCAAGGTCCGGGTCTGTTGACCGTTCAGTAGCGGCACGTGGCTCGGGCGGCGCACTTGCTCAGCCTGGTCCCACGGGCGCGCCGGTGTCGTCCCAGACGTTGCCGGACCAGACATTCCCAGATCCCCCGGTCTCGAATGCCGTGACCGGACCCCAATACCCGCCATTTCGGTAGTAGAGGCGCGCGAATCGATTGTTCGTCACTCGAATGTTCGATGTGGCTCTGGTTCCTTCGCCGCCGTAGAGGGTGTAGCCCCCGCCAGCGAGAAGGTTGTCATCGATCGTTCGATTGGACTGGCCTCCGAAGTCCTGGAAGAGACTGACAGCATCGGTCTGATCGTGGGGGTTGAACACCGTGTTGTGGCGGATCGTCAGCGGCGTCGTTCCTCCGTTCGACGTCGTGCCGTTCACGTGATCCGGACTGACGAATCCGAGATCGTGGATGTAGTTGTCCTGAATGAGCCCAGCATCGATCTGGATGCCGGTCGCGGTGTGGTAGATCTCGCTGCGGAGGATGCGGAGTCCGGTCGAGTCGCTGTAGATGTCCTTGATGCCGACCATCAATCGTTGGCTCCCGCTCGCGAAGGGGCTGTAGATCTCGACGTCCTCGATCAACACGTTTGCCGTATGGCGCAATCCGATGCCCCAGATCTCACCGGTGGCGATGATCCGCGAGTTCCGAATCGTCACGTTCGACGCCGATACATCGATCTCTCCGTTGACGAGCAGTCCGTCGAGCACGGCGCCATTCCCTGTGACGGACAGATACCCCCCACCGGCGGTGTTCCACTTCCACCCTGTGCCTGAACTGACCTGGCCAGGGACGCTGCGTAGCGCGATGCCGGGCGGAACCCCGGTGTTCGATGCGTCGGGGTAGCCGCACGCGCTCGGCAGCGGGGCGCAACCTCCGACACGCACCGTCGTGCTCGGACTCGTTCCACCCGGTGCGGTCGTGCCGGGGTTGGTTCCTCCCGGTGCGGTCGAATTTGTCGGCCCAAGTCGTGTCGCCGGCTTCAGCGCAGTCGCCGGGCCGTTGATCGGCCCGGACAGCAGTGCGTTGACTGCACCGCCGGCGAGGCCGAGCGCCAGCAGTCCCAGCGCAACGAGTAGTGCGGTCCGGTAGCGCTGGCGGGCGGACCCTCTGGCTCGCGAACGTCGAGCATCGGCGGTGGGCTGGGAATTCACGCTTGTCTCCTCGTGCCCGCGTGCAGCACGATACACCGCATCCAGGACCCCACCCGGTCGGCACTGGAGGCGGCGCACGGCATCAGAGTGGAAGCTGCCGGTAGCTGCATCTCAGTTCCGACGGTCTCGATGCGGGGCGGAGAAGTGAGCGCAGCGCCGCTCGATGTTGCGTGCCGGCTCGGATCTTGGACAACTCGCCGATGATCGAGGCGGTGTAGTACGGCCATGCCACGAGGCGACCGTGGCGCCGGGCGTAGTAGCGGACACGGTTCAACACCTGCATGCTGTGGGTTCGCTCGCTCGTACCCGACTGTGCGCCGATGTGGACGACGACCGCGCCGGGTTCGTACCAGATCGCAAATCCGAGTGCTCGCGCCCGGGCGGCAAAGTCTGTCTCCTCGCTGTAGAGGAAGTACGACTCGTTCCATCCGCCAAGTGCTGTATCGCATGCTCGGGAGATGAGGAGCGCGGCGCCGACTGCCCAGTCGACCCGACGCGGGCCGAGGTAGTCGGAGACGTTCGATACTGCCTCCGACAATGCTGGGATCCCCGTACGCGAGAGACCGAGGGCGCGTCGCACGGTCGGCTCGCGACGGAGTGACTGGTGCAACCGACCATCAGCACCTCGGATCTGGGGCGCCACGATCCCGACACCCGGTCGATCCAAGGATCGAGCCAGCGCCTCGACCGATTCGGGATAGAGGCGGACGTCTGGGTTCAGGACCAAGATCGCTCCGGCGGGGTCCGCCCGCCTCACACCGAGGTTGACACCAGCGGCGTACCCGATGTTGGTGGACCGTACGAGCGTGCAATCTTGCCGTGCCTGGACGATCGAACAGGTGTCGTCGGTCGATCCGTTGTCCACCACCACAACGTCTGCGGTCAGCGAGCCCAACGCAGCGGGAAGTGAGTCCAGGAGATCCTCGACCACGTGCTCGCTGTTGTGTGTGACGACGACTGCTGCGATGTCGGGCGCTGACATGACGGTCACCGATCCGTCGGTCGACGGTGGTGCAGCGCATCGCCGCCATCGACGATCAGGTCGGCGATGCGTTCGCCGGCACGTCCGTCCCAGAGGTCCGGCCGGCGGGGTGTGACGCCGTGGAGCAGGACGTCGCGAGCCGCGGCCACGATCCGGTCGGGATCGACGCCGACGACGCGGTTGGTTCCCTCCGTGACGGTGACCGGACGCTCGGTGTTCTCACGCAACGTCAAGCAGGGCACTCCGAGGGCCGTGGTCTCCTCCTGGATGCCGCCAGAATCCGTGAGCACGACCGCGGCGTCGGCCTGGAGCGCCAGGAAGTCGAGGTACCCGAGGGGGTCGACCACGTGCAACTCGTCGGGGATGGGCATCTCGAGGCGGCGAAGCCTGGCCGCGGTGCGGGGATGGGCGGGAAAGACCACGGGCACCGAGGACGAGAGGCGGATCAACGCGTTCACCAGGCCTGCGAGGCGATGGTCGTCGTCGACGTTGGACGGCCGGTGCAACGTGGCCAGAGCGAACCGAGCGTCACCCCTGATGCCAACGCGTGCCCGGACATCGGCGGTCCGGGACCGAGCCCGCTCGACGTTTGCCAGCAGTGTGTCGATCATCACGTTGCCCACGAGGTGCACCTGATCGTCGCGGTACCCCTCGGCGGCGAGGTTGTCGACCGCATCCTGCGACGGCGCGAACAGATAATCGCTCAGACGGTCGGTGACGACCCGGTTGACCTCTTCCGGCATCGCCCAGTCGCGGCTGCGCAGACCGGCTTCCACGTGGGCGACCAGGCAGCCCGCCTTGGCCGCGACGAGCGAGCAGGCGACCGTTGAATTCACGTCGCCGACCACGACGACCACGTCGGGCCGCTCGGTGTCGACCAACGGCTCGAACGCCGTCATGATCGACGCCGTCTGGTTGGCGTGGGTGCCCGAGCCGACATCCAACTTGTGTTCCGGCGGGCGGATGTCGAGCTCGTCGAAGAACACGTCGCTCATCTGCTGGTCGTAGTGCTGGCCGGTGTGGACGAGCACCGTGGCGACACCACGCGACTCGAGCGCGTCGATGACCGGCTTGAGCTTGGGAAAGTTGGGACGGGCGCCTGCCACACACATCGCCATGAGCGACGAGCTCCGCGTGCGCTCAGAGATGCGCAACGTGGTCTCCGACCAGGCGATGCCGAGCATCGAACACATGTCGGGCGTGCCGGCCGATGCGGGGCCAGTCGAAGTCGTCGTGGTCGGTGAGCACGATCACGAGGTCCGCGGCGTCGAGCTCCTCGTCGATCGCCTCGACGCGAACACCCGGGATCACCGCCCGGTCATCGACCATCGGGTCCGCCATCCTGACGTCGGCGCCGAGGTCGGCGAGCAGTTGGGCGATGCGCGTCGCCGGTGACTCGCGGTAGTCGCCGGAGTTCTTCTTGTAGGAGATTCCGAGCAACAGCAGCCGGGCGCCGTTGACCGACCGCTGGAGCTCGTTGAGCGCAAGGACGATGCGGCGGACCACGTAGTCGGGCATGTGGTCGTTCACGTCGTTGGCGAGGTGGACGAAACGGCAGGGGAGGCCGAGTTGCCGCTGGACCTGCCACGACAGGTAGCTCGGATCGATCGGGAGGCAGTGCCCGCCGACGCCGGGACCCGGGCGGAAGGGCATGAAGCCGAACGGCTTGGTGGAGGCCGCGTCGATGACCTCCCAGATGTCGATCCCGAGGCCGTTGGCGAACACCGCGAGCTCGTTGACCAGCGCGATGTTCACATGGCGGAACGTGTTCTCGAGCAACTTCGCCATCTCGGCTTCCCTCGTTCCGCTCACGGGGACCACGTGGTCGACGAGACGCAAGTAGAAGCCGCTGATCCGGTCGAGGGAAGCGGCGTCGATCCCGGACACGATCTTCGGCGTGGCGGCGAGGGTCCAGACACGGTTGCCCGGATCGATCCGCTCCGGACTGAAGCCGACGTGAAAGTCACGGCCGGCCACGAGGCCCGACGCCTCTTCGAGTGCCGGCACCAGGAGATCCTCGGTGGTTCCTGGATACGTCGTCGACTCGAGGACGACGCATGCCCCGGGCCGGAGGACGGTGCCGACCGACATGGCCGCGGACGTCACGTACGACAGGTCAGGGCTGCGGTCGCGCAACGGCGTCGGCACGGCGATGATCGCCACGTCGAACCGTGCGTCCGGGTCGAGCTGCGTCGTGACCACGAAGCGACCGGAGTTCAACGCCTCCTTCACCTCGCCGTCGGCGATGTCTTCGACGTAGCTGTCCGCCTCGCGGAGACGAGCGATCCGGTCGTCTGACAAGTCGACGCCGACCACGTCGAATCCCGCCGCGACCGCTCGCAGCGCGAGCGGCAGCCCGACGTATCCGAGCCCGACGACGATCACCTGTTCCGGAGCACCCATGTCGATCCATTCCGCCCGCGATCTCGTCCGTCTCGTGCTGCCCACGGGTCTCAGATCGAACGTAAACGCACTCGTTCCGGCGGAACAGGGGGGCGCGCTGAAGATGGCCTGAGGGTCCTCTGACGGGCCTTCCGTCTGGTCGCCGACCCTGTTGATACTGGGCAGATGATCGTCGACGGCAGCGTCGCAGGCGGCGCATTGGGCGTCGTCGGGACGGTGGCAACGCTGGCGGTGGCCGCCCCGGGCATCCTCACTGCAGCCCACGTCGGGCTCCTCGGTGTCGGATCGCTCTGCTACCGCGAACACCTCCCGGTCGACGCGCCACCGGTGCGGCTCCTCGTCGTGGTGCCGGCCCACAACGAGGAGCTCGTGTTGGCCGACACGTTGGCGGCGATCACCGCGTCGATGCGGCCCCGTGACCTGTTGCTCGTGGTCGACGATCGCAGCACCGACCGAACGGGCGACATCGCGCGAGCTGCTGGCGCGATCGTGCTGCGACGGATGCCCGGCGAGACACCGGGCCGGGCCGCCGCCCGACAGGCAGCACTCGAACGGGCTCGGTCGCTCGACTGGGACGCGATCGTGATGATCGACGCCGACTCCATCGTGGAGGCCGGCTTCTTCGACGCCTGCGAGCGGATGCTGGCGACGGGCGCCGCGGCGCTTCAGGCGCGCAGCGAGGCGGCCGACGGCCGCAGGCTCGTCGATCAAGCCGCGCTGGCGTCATTCGCCGTGCAGGGTGTGCTCATGCCACGAGGGCGCGACCGTCTGCACGGCCTGGTGCGGCTGCGTGGCACCGGCATGGTGCTGCGTCGAGACGTGATCGAACGGTTTGCGTTCCGGGCGCCGGCATCGGAGGACCTCGTGTACGCACTCGATCTGTGTCTGGCGTCGGTGCGCATCCGCCACATCGAATCGGCCCGTCTCCGCTCACAGAACGCGGGCAGCTGGAGGACCGCCACGGAACAGAAGATGCGCTACGAGGTCGGCCGCATGTCCGCGGCTCGCGAGTTCGTCCGCCCGCTGCTCGCGAGCCGCTCCTTCGCCGGGTTCGAGGCGGCGTGGTTCCTGCTGTCGCCGCCGTTCGCCACGGCCGCGCTCTCCCTGCTCCTCGGCGCTGCTGTGGGGATCGCGATCGGGTCAGCGTGGGCGGTGTGGGTCGTCGCCGCGGCGCTCATCGTCATGGCGGCGGCGTTGGGCCTCGCGTTCGTGCAGGCCCGGCTCCACCCCCGAGTCCTGTTCGCGATGGCGATCGCCCCCGTGTACCTGGGCTGGAAGCTCGTGGTGCAGGCCCGCGCGGCGGTGTCGGTGCGCCGAGGTCCACGAGAGTTCGGCGCGACCGAGCGACACGCCTGATCGAGTGGCCGCCGGGGGGTGCCGGGCGGACGACACCCGCACCCGGCGGCCGTGCGGAGCTCGTGCACGAGCTGCGCCCTGTCCGCTGGAACTGGCCAGCACGATCTGGGATCGGTGTTACGAGGCGATCAGCTCGTTCGGCAGCTCGACGCCGGCGGGTTCGAGCTGCGTGGTCGGCAAAGCGAGAGGGGTGGCCGTGGTTCCCAGGGGAGTCGGATGGTGGAGTGCGCGCCAGCCACGCCCGATCACGGCCGGCACGGTGTGGAAGAGGATCGTGAGGTCGAGCAGCAGCGACCAGTTCTCGACGTAGTAGAGATCGAGGCGCCGGTAGGCCTCGAACGAGCTGTTGTCGCGTTCTTCCACCTGCCACAGCCCGGTCACGCCGGGGCGGACCTCCACTCTCGACGCGAGTCGCTCGTCGAACTGGACGACTTCGCTCGGGAGGGCCGGTCGCGGGCCGATCAGCGACATCTGTCCGCGGATCACCGAGACGAGTTGGGGGAGCTCGTCGATGCTCGTGGCGCGTAGCAGGCGCCCGATTCGGGTCACGCGCGGGTCGGCCTCGACCTTGAACAGCGGCCCACCGCCTCGCTCGTTCAGGTGCTTGAGCGCCTCGAGCTGCTGCTCCGCGTCGACCCGCATGGAGCGCAGCTTGGGCATGAGGAACGCCGTGCCATCGCGCCCGACACGGCGTTGGCGGAACAAGACCGGCCCGCGATCATCGAGTTTGATCGCGGCCGCGCTCACCAAGAGGAGCGGAGCGGTGAGGGTCAGCACGATGACCGCGAGGGAGACGTCGAGGACACGCTTGGCGAACCGCTGGCAGCCCAAGAGGCGCGGCTGGTCGAGCGAGAGCAGCGTGTCATGGCCGAGCGGCGCCGGACGCACGTCGCGATGGGCGAGACCGCGCAGGCCGGCGTCGACGCGCACGTCGACGCCCTGGCGTCGGAGGCCGAGCAGACGGGCGTAGACCGCCTCGTCACGGAGTGAATCGGCGCTTGCCACGACGATGGAGGCCCGCCAGAGCCGCACTTGATCGACGAGCTCGGCGGCGTCGCCGAGGTGCGCCACACCGTGTGCCGCTGCCTCGAAGGCGCAGTTCCCGAGGCATCCGACCACGCGCCAACCGCAGTCGCGATGTTCGTCGATGAGCGCGAGCAGGTCGCTCGCGCTCCGTCCCTCGCCGAGCACGAGCACTCGGTCCTCGAGGTCGCCGCGTTGGCGGAGCTTGCGCTCGCGTCGATCGACGAAGTAGCGACCGGCCTGCACCGCAGTCGACGCAACAGCGGTGCCGAGCAGCACCGGGCCCAACCCGATCGCGCCGCCTGCGAGCGCGTCGAGGATCGCGGTGACCGCGCCGGCGACGAGGCAGGCCCGCAGCACCATCCGGTGTCCGAGCACGCGTCCAGCGCCGGAGGCACGCGAGTATCCCCGTTGAGTGAGGGTGATCAGGACGATGGCCGTAGCGATCCAGCTGCTGGCTGCCGCCGCTCCCGGAACGTTCAGGCCGCCGAGCCACAACGCCAGGAGCCACGCGCTGGCGGCGGTGGCCCAGTCGGTGATCGCCCGCGTCCACGCGAGTGAGGACCTCGGTGAAGGTGACATGCAGTCGAGTGAAGACCACCACACTGTCTCGGCCCTGAGGTGGGCCTGAAATGGCTCTGTAGGTGTTGGTTCCGAAGTCTGAAGGGAACCTGACGTCTGCTGAGAACATCCCAAAATCAAGTGACACGAGC
>CAZYWK010000006.1:0-77062 GCA_964651825.1 uncultured Ilumatobacteraceae bacterium
ACCTCATGATTACAAATCAAGTGCTCTACCAACTGAGCTAACCCGGCGCGGCACCTGAGGCTACCGGCCGCACCTGCGGGGAATCAGCCGAGATCGACCCAATCGACGAGCGAGAAGATCGAGATCATGCGATACGCGGTACTCGTCGGCAGACGGTTCGGCAGGGTGCACGACACCAGCGAGATCGTCTCGCCGCCGAACGAACTGGCGACCCAGAGGATCTCGCTCGAATTGCGACCGGTGATGTGTTCGGCCACCATCCGGTACCGGTAGCGGCGGCCGTCGCTGGTCAGCAGGACCAACTCGTCACCGCCCTGGAGGAGATGCTGGTAGCGGTACGGCCCACCCGCCTCGGTCCGATGGCCGAACACGACGATGCTCGCTCCCTGGCCCGCCAGGCCGGTCCCCTCCCAGTGCCAGGTGTGCCCCCTGTTGACGATCGGGTCGGGCGCGCCATCGAACACCCAGTGGGTCAGACCCATCCGTGGCACGCTGATGAGGTACGGCACCTTGGCCGGCGGGGGCGGCGGGTTGGCGGGCGGCGCGACGAACGCGGCGGCCGGCGTTCCGGTGTACCACCCGGTGATGTCGCAGATGATGTGGGCGCTGTCGTAGGAGTAGCAAGCGATGCCCTGCGTGCTGAGCCGGCAGATCGCATGGTTGGCGATGGTCTGGTCGGGGCCGTTCACGTTCAGGTTCGACACGTTCCCGCGGATGGTCTGCGCGGCATACAGCGTGAAATACCCCCACCCGCCCGTGCGGGTGGCGGTGAGGTTCATCACGATCGCCTGCGCCCGGGAGTTGATCGGCGCCGGCACCTGGAACGCCCGCGTCCAGCCGTTCCAGAGCCGCTGCTTGTCGAGGCGGGTGTCGAGCAGGCGAACCGGGGTGATCGGCACGAACAAGCCGGAATCGGACACGCCGCTGCTCGGGCCCGTGATGTAGCCGGCGACGTCGACGAGAAGGTGGGCGGCCTGGTACGTGTACAGGCTGAAGCCGCGTACCGCGCTGACGGTGCCGAGCTTGGTGATCACGCCGACAGCCCGCGTCTCGCCGGCTCCGAGGTTGAGGTTCGACGTGTCGGGAATCGGTGAGCCGAGTGGGAACGCCGACACGTAGCCGACGGCGGCCGCGTCGACCGCCGTCACGTTGGCGACCACCGCGATCGCATCCGCCGGCACGATCCCGTTGAGGTTCACGTTCACCACCGCGCCAGCGCCCGGCATTCCCCCCGAGCGTGTGTCGAGGGCACGGACGGACTCGACCGCCTGGAACCGACCGGCCGCGACCGGTACCGCCGTTGGCCGGTAGACCCCTGCCACGTCGACGATCACGTCGGCGTGGTTCTCCGACAGGATGTCGACCGCGCCGCCCTCGCCGAGCTTCACGGTCACGAGGTTGGCGACCGCCGAATCGAACGGTGTGAAGTTGACGTTCGAGGTACCAGGAAAGCCGGTACCGGCGGGATACACGCTGAGCCAGTTGCCGGTGCCGTAGCTGACGCCGGTGACGGTGAGCACCGCGGCCACGCCATCGGCGGGCACTCCCTTGTTCCCGGCCACCGTCACCCGGATCGTGCGGTCGTCGAGCCGGACATAGCCGTACCCGGCGGGCAGGTTCGGCCGGGCGCGGGTGTCACACAACCGCTCCGGCGCGATCGACTCGAAGAAACTGGCACCCGGCTCGACCGCGGAGGCGGTTCCCGACAGCAACGTCGCCCCGGCCACGGCGCCAGCGACGCCAGCGATGAACGCGCGCCTGCCGAACGGGCTGGCACGGGACACCTCGGCCTCGTGCCAGCGCTCGATCTCAGTGCCAGGAGTTGACGTTGGGGATGACATGTGCTCGCTGATCGGGCGATCCTACGACGCAGAACGCCGAACTCGCGTGACCTCGAAGAGCGACACGGCGGCAGCGGCGGCCACATTGAGCGAGCTGACGTGACCGAGCATCGGGATCGACACGACGAGATCACATCGTTGCCTCGTCAGGCGCGCCAGTCCGGCCCCCTCCGCGCCGAGGACCACGCACACCCCCTCCGTCGCGAGTTCCGCGATCTCGTAGATGCTCCGGTCGGCATCGTCGTCCAGCCCGATCACCCAGATCCGGTTGTCCTTGAGCTGCGACAGCGTGGCGGGCAGTCCGGGGATCAGTGCCATCGGGACGTACTCGATCGCTCCGGCCGACGCCTTGGAGACAGTGGGGGTGATGTGGACCGCCCGATGCCGAGGCAGCAGCAATCCCGTCACACCGGCCGCGTCGCAGTTGCGGATGATCGCGCCGAGGTTGCCCGGATCGGTCACGCCGTCGACAGCGACCAGAAACGGCTTGGTCCGGCCAGAGCCACGGATCAGTGCGCCGAGATCGGCCTCGGGGATCTCGGCCGCCTGCGCGAGCACACCTTGCGGAGCGTCGGTGCGCGCCTCATGGTCGAGCTTGGCTCGCGCCACGTGGCGCAGCGGGACCCGCCGCGCGGAAGCGATCTCGACGATGTCGGCAACACCCGGATCACCCTCGAGCTCGGCGCTGATCCAGATCTCGTGCACCTTGCGACGCTCCGCCATCAACAGTTCACGCACCGCCTGGCGACCTTCCACCTGGCGCCCGCCCAACCCCTTGGCTCCCGGGGAGGCCCCCGACGGAGCGCCCGAACGACCGCCGGACCGCCCGCCTCCCTGTCCACTCGGGCGAGTGGACGGCCCTTTTCCGGACGATCCCTTCGCGGGCGGACGACCGGGCTTGCTCGAGCTCGATGCGCCTCGGGATGGAGGACGCGAGGACTTGCCCGGGCGACGGGCGGGTGGACGACTCATGACGATCCCTCCGGACTGCGATGGATGAGCGCGCTGGCGAAGCAGACGATCCCTTCGACACGGCCGATGGCGCCGAGCCGTTCGGCGCGGTTGCCCTTCACCGTGACCTGCGCCCCGACGGCGCCGGCGAGCACCGCCTGCATGTCGTCGCGACGTGGCGCGAGCTTCGGCTGCTCGCACACGACCGAACAGTCGATGTTGACCGGGCGCCACCGTGCATCGTTCAGCATCGCGACGACGTGGCGCAGCATCACGATCGAGTCGGCGCCGGCCCACTCGGGATCGGTGTCGGGGAAGTGCATGCCGATGTCGCCCAGCCCGGCCGCCCCGAGCAGCGCATCGGCACAGGCATGTGCGATCACGTCGGCGTCGCTGTGGCCGACGAGTCCGCGCTCACCCGGGAACGCCACGCCACCGAGGACGAGCTGGCGTGACGGATCGTCGCTGAAGCGGTGGACGTCGAAACCCTGCCCGATCCGGATGTCGAGACCGCTCACCGGCTCTCACCGATCGCCCGACGGGCCCAGTCGAGGTCTCCAGGTCCGGTGATCTTCCGGTTGGCGGCCTCGCCCTCGACCACGACGACCGTCCCACCGATCGACTCGACGAGCACCGCGTCGTCGGTCGACGCACCGAGGTCTTCGTGGGCGCGCCGCAGCGTCGCTGCCCGGAACGCCTGCGGGGTCTGCACGGCAACGAGGGTCGACCGGTCGAGGGTCGCCGTCACGATGCCCTCTGCGACGACCTTGATCGTGTCGGTCACGGCGACTCCCGGCACCGCTCCGTCGGCACCCTGTCGGACGGCGTCGACCACGCGGTCGTACAACTCCGTGCTGGCGAGCGGGCGTGCCGCATCGTGCACGCAGATGATCGTCGCCTCCGGTGGCACAGCTGCCAAGCCGGCGCGCACCGAGTCGCTGCGCGTCGCCCCACCGGCGACGCCGC
The DNA here is from genome assembly GCA_964651825.1 of uncultured Ilumatobacteraceae bacterium. GTDB lineage: Bacteria > Actinomycetota > Acidimicrobiia > Acidimicrobiales > Ilumatobacteraceae > Sva-07. The sequence continues at coordinate 3,759 of CAZYWK010000006.1, forward strand.
GTTCGCGCTGCGCATCGGGGGCCGGCACGACGACGACCACGCCGTCGGTCGCCTGCTCAGCGACCGCACGCGAGACATCGATCACGCGCCGCGCGTCGTCGAGCAGCTCGTACTGCTTCGGCGCGCCGAACCGCTCGCCGGCGCCGCCCGCCACCACGATCGTCCACACGCGCTCCGGTCCTGGCACATCGCCGGAGGGTAGTACCGTGACCGGCGTCATGGCTCACGAAGAGACCCTCGCCCGCACCGACTTCTTCGCCGACGCCGATCCGAGCGTGCTCGGGTCGATCGCCGCGTCGGGTACCGAACACCACCTCATCCGCGGCGACGTGCTCTTCCACGAAGGCGACCCGCCTGACGCGTTGTACCTCGTGTTGCGCGGCCGGTTGGCGATCGCCATCGCCAACCCGATCGACCGGCGCGAGAGCGTCGTCGCGCTGATGGAGGGCGGTGACCTGTTCGGCGAGATGGGCATGCTCGACGGCGGGCCGCGCTCCGCGATGGCCCGGGCACTGGAGCCGACCGCCGTGTTGTCGATCCCTTACGACTCCGTGATGCGGATGTTCGAAGAGAACCCGAAGCTGCTGTGGAACGTCACGCGGCTGCTTGCCCAACGCATCCGCACCACCGACGAGGCGCTGGCCGACTCGGTGTTCCTCGACGTCACCGGGCGCACCGCGAAGCGACTGCTGGAGCTCGCCGACGGATCCGACGAGTTCATGCTGCCGGTCACCCAGGAGGAGCTGGCCGGCATGGTCGGCGCGTCACGCGAGCGCGTGAACAAGGCGATCGCCAGCTTCATCCGCCTCGGCTGGCTCGAACAGCACGACCGCTCCTACCGCATCACCCAACGCGAACGCCTCGAGCTCCGCGCCCGGTAAGCGCGCGGGAACCCCGTGCGTCGGGGACGGGGCCAGACGAACGACCTACGACGCGAAGACGTCGATCATCATGCGCACGTCGTCGGCGAGGGGGTAGAGGATCGGGCACGTGCAGCCCGCGGCCACGTACTCGTCGACCTTGGCCTTCACCTCGTCGGGGGTGCCGGAGGCGGTGATCATCTGCACGATGTCGTCAGGCACGTATTTGCTGGCCGCGACGACCTCGTCGTGGGTGGCGGGCCACGTGAGCACCTCGCCGATCTCGTCGAGCAGCTCTTGGGGCACGCCGGACGCCTTCATGATGTGTGGCTGCTGGCCGAGGTATTGCGTGACCAGCAGACGGGCGCCGTCCAACGCCGCCTGGCGATCGTGGTCGACCGAGCAGACCACGAGCTGCGGGCGGTCGATGTCGTCGATCGTGCGCCCGGCCTTGGCCGCGCCGCGCGCCAACGCCTCCAGCGCTCCGACGTTGTAGCTCGGCGACACGAGGTAGTTGAGCACCGCCCCGTCGGCGATCTCGCCGGTGAGCTCCATCATCTGCAGGCCGGTCGCACCGATGTAGATCGGCACGTCCTTCGGCCGGCGCTCCTGGTAGACGTAGTCGAGCTCGACGCCGTCGAGATGGACGTACACGCCGTCGATCGTGACCGTCTCGTTGTTGAGCAGCGCCCGCACCGCGGTGACGATCTCGCGCATCACCGTCAGCGGTCGGGCCCGGTCGATGCCGACCTTCGCCGCGAGCGGGTCCCACCACGCGCCCAGCCCGCAGATCATCCGGCCGGGGGCGAGGTCGTCGAGCGTCGAGAACGTGCTGGCGAGCCGGGCCGGGTTGCGGGTCCAGCAGTCGATCACGCCCGAGCCGACCTTGATCCGCTCGGTCGTCGCCGCGAACGCCGCCATCGGCACGACCGCGTCGCGCACGAGCCGGCTGTCGGCCTGCCACACCGCGTCGAACCCCTTTTGTTCCGCGTACTGGACGAGACCGATCCCGTCGCGGATCGTGTGGGCATCTTGCAGGTACAGCGCGACCGGATACTCCATCCCCGCAGCTTGTCACGCTCCGGCGTCCGCTGTCCCCGGCGTCCGCTGTCCCCGGTAGGTTCCGGGACCATGACGGGCGAACGGGGATCGGAGTTCGGGGGGACGATCGGGACGACGATCAAGGACTCGACGCCGTGGTGGCCAGAAGCGGTTCGGTCGGCGACGCGCCGGCCGAACGTGTTGCTCGTGCTGCTCGACGACGTCGGGTTCGCCGACTTCGGGTGCTACGGCTCGGAGATCGACACGCCGACGATCGACCGCCTCGCCACCGAGGGGTTGCGCTACACGGGCTTCCACACGACGGCGATGTGCTCGACGACACGAGCGGCCCTCCTCACCGGCCGCAACCACCACGCGGTCGGGATGGGCTGCCTCGCCAACTTCGACAGCGGCTTCCCCGGCTACCGCGGCAAGATCGATCCGGGCGTGCCGACGCTCGCCGAACTGCTCCGGCCGCACGGCTACCGCAACTACCTCGCCGGCAAGTGGCACGTCACCCGGTTGACCGAGACCGGGCCGACCGGCCCCTTCGACGGGTGGCCGCTCGGGCGCGGCTTCGACCGCTACTACGGGTTCCTCGACGCCGAGACCGACCAGTACTCGCCCGAACTGGTCCGCGACAACACCCACGTCACCGCGTCCGGCGACCACTCGACCGGCTACCACCTCACCGCCGACCTGGTCGACGAGTCGATCGGGTTCCTCGCCGGCCATGTCGGGGCGATCCCCGACGACCCGTGGTTCCTGATGCTCACCCCCGGCGCGTGCCATGCCCCGCACCAGGCGCCGCGGGAGCTGATCGACAAGTATGCGGAGCGATTCGCCAAGGGCTGGGACCGGACCCGCGAGGACCGGCTGGCCCGACAGATCGAGCTGGGCATCGTGCCGCCCGGCACGACCCTGCCACCGCGCAACCCCGGGGTGCGGGCGTGGGACGATCACAGCGCCGACGAGCAACGGCTGTTCGCCCGCCTCGCCGGCGCGTATGCCGCGATGCTCGAGCACTTCGACCAGCACTTCGCCCGATTGATCGACTTCGTCGAGACGGCCGGGATGCTCGACGACACGATCGTCCTGGTCCTGTCGGACAACGGCGCGAGCCAGGAGGGCGGGCCGCTCGGCTTCGTGAACGCGATGGCGCCGTTCAACATGGTCGCCGAGCCGATCGAGCAGAAGCTGGACCGCCTCGACGACATCGGCGGGCCCGACACCCACTCCAACTTCCCGCTCGGGTGGGCGATGGCGGCCAACACCCCACTGAAGCGCTACAAGCAGAACACCCACGGCGGCGGCATCCGCGACCCGCTCGTCGTGCGCGTGCCGCGGCGACTCGCCGATCCGGGCAACGACGCGCCCGCGGACGCGTCCGGCGGTGGCCTGCGACACCAGTTCTGTCACGCCTCCGACCTGGCGCCGACGCTGCTCGGGCTCGTCGGGTTGGAGCCGCATCCGAGGATGGAGGGTGTGTCGTTCGCCGCCACCGTCGCGGAAGCCGACGCGGTGACCGGCAAGACGACGCAGTACTTCGAGATGTTCGGCCACCGCGGGATCTGGCACGAGGGCTACAAGGCCGTCGCCTACCACGCTCCGACCACCGCGTTCGACGACGACGTGTGGGAGCTGTACGACCTCGCCCACGACTTCAACGAGAACGCCGACCTCGCCACCGAACAGCCAGAACGGCTCGCCGAGCTCCAGGCGCTGTGGTGGGCCGAGGCGGAGGCGAACCAGGTGCTGCCGCTCGACGACCGGTTCGGTGAGCGGTTCGCCGAGAACGCTGCCCGCTTCCACGGCGCCCGCACGAACTACACGTTCTGGGCCGGCATGGGCCACGTGCCGAGCGACGTCGCCCCCGACCTGCGCAGCCGCACCTACACGATCACGGCGCACGTCGAACTTGCCCACCAGAGTGCCGAGGGGGTGCTGATCGCCCACGGCGACGCGACCTGCGGCTACTCGCTGTTCGTCCGCGACGGCCACCTGGTGCACGACCTCAACATCGGCGGCACCCACCAGCTCGTCACCTCCGACCGGCCGATCCCGGCCGGCGGCGCGCACACGCTCGGATTCCGGATGGTGCGCTCGCCCGGTGAGGGACCGTTCCCGCACGGCGCCGGCACGCTCCTCATCGACGGCGAGCCGGCGGGCTCGATGGAGACCGACCAGATCTTCTGGCTGCTGATCTCGTTCTCCGGGCTCGACATCGGCCTCGACCGCGGCACCACGGTCGCCGACTACGACCTCACCGGTCGCCACCTCGGGCCGTTCGAGTTCACCGGTCGGCTGATCAAGGTCACCATCGACCTCGCTCACGACCAGGACGTCGACCACGACGCCGCGGGCACCGCCCAACTGGCCCGCGAGTAGGCGCTTGGCCGTCTCCATGACGGGCAACACTCATCGTCTGTCCCACCCCACCAGGGCGTCGGATTCGCCGACGCCGGAACGATGGAGAACACGTGACCGCTGCCATCCTCGCTACCGACCTCCACAAGCGGTTCGGTGACAACCACGCCGTCGCCGGCATCGACCTCGCCATCGAGCCGGGCGAGATCTACGGGTTCCTCGGGCCCAACGGTGCCGGCAAGTCGACCACGATGAAGATGCTGTGCACGTTGCTCACGCCGACGTCCGGGTCGGCCAGCGTCGCCGGGTTCGACATCGTCGATCACCCCGGCGAGATCCGGGTTCGTATCGGCGTCGCCCTCCAGGACTCGTCGATCGACGGCAAGCAGTCCGGCCGTGAGCTGCTCCAGCTCCAGGGCCGGCTCTACGGGTTGTCGTCGGCCGACATCAAGCGGCGCATGGACGACGTGATCGGCCTCGTCGACATCGGCAGCGCGATCGACGATCGGGTCGAGTCGTACTCCGGCGGTATGAAGCGACGGCTCGATCTCGCCATGTCGCTCATCCACCGGCCGCAAATCCTGTTCCTCGACGAGCCGACCACCGGCCTCGACCCGGTGAGCCGCAATGCGGTGTGGGCAGAGGTGCGCGACCTGAACAGGCGCGCCGGCGTGACGATCTTCCTCACCACGCAGTACCTGGAGGAGGCCGACGAGCTGGCCGACCGCATCGGGATCCTCGCCAAGGGCGTGATCGCCGCCGAGGGCACCCCGACCGAGTTGAAGCGGACGATCGGCACCGACCTGATCGTCGCCGAGGTGGACGGTGACACGGAGCACGCGGCAGCGCAACTCCGCGGGATCGCCGGCGTCGACGAGGTCGAGGTGCACGGCGAGGAACTGGCCGTGGCGACGAGGGACGGTGCCGCCGTCATCGCCGACGTGGCGGTCGCGCTGCGCGAGCACGGCGTGACGGTGCGATCGCTGACGCTGCGGACCCCGACGCTCGACGACGTGTTCCTCGACGTCACCGGCGCGCACCTCGCCGCCAGCCACGAACGACCCAACGCCAGCACGGGAGGTGCGTCATGAACGTTCAGCTCGAGTCCGAATCCGACCGGTCGAGTCTCGCCGCCGACGAGCCACTGGCCCACCGGTCGTCGGCGTTGCACGACTTCGCAACGGTGGCCCGCCGGGCCATCCGAGGCGTGTTCCGCGAGCCGGAGTTCATGATCCCCGCGCTCATCGTCCCGGTGTTCTTCTACGTCGTCAACGTCGGTGCACTCCAGGACTTCGCCGAGCAGTCCGGCTCGGTCGAGGACTTCAAGGCGTTCCAGCTGCCGGTGGCAATCATCTTCGCCGTCACCGGCATCTCGCGCGCCGGTGCGCTCGTGACCGACATCCAGGGCGGCTACTTCGACCGGCTGCTGCTCACCCCCATCCGCCGGCCGATGCTGCTGCTCGGTCTGATGGCCGCCGACGTGGTGTCGATCGTGCTGCTGACGATCCCGGTGCTGATCCTCGGGCTGGCGTTCGGTGTGAGCTTCGAGACGGGGCTCCTCGGGATGGTCGTGTTCATCGCCTACGGGGCGGTGTGGGGGCTGGCGTTCGCTGGCTTCCCGTACGCGATCGCGTTGAAGACCGGGAACCCGGCGGCGGTGAACTCGAGCTTCATCCTGTTCTTCCCGTTCGCGTTCTTGACCACCACGTTCCTCCCCAAGGAGGCCCTCACCGGTTGGATGGCCACCATCGCCGACTACAACCCGGTCACCTACGTGCTGGCGGGCTTGCGCTCGCTGATCACGGAGGGGTGGGAGATCCGTCCGCTCGCGGAAGGGCTCGCGGCGACGTTCGCGTTGATGGTGGTGAGCTTCGGATTGGCGAGCCTCGCGATGAGGGGCCGGGTCCGGCGGGGTTGACGAGAATGTCCGAGTTTTCTTGATCATTCGGTAAATCCCGGACATACTGGCGGACGATGGTCCCCGACTACGAACTGGCGGACACCGTGCAGGCGGACACCCCGGCGAAGATGCGGGCGATCGTCAACCCGGTCCGCAACCACATCCTCGACCTCGTGATGGATCGAGCGGCGACGGTGACCGAGTTGGCGGCCGCACTCGACCGTCCGAAGTCGTCGATCGCCTACCACGTCGACGTGCTCGTCGACGTCGGGATGCTCCAGGTGATCCGTACCCGTCGGGTACGCGCCATCGAGGAGAGGTTCTACGGACGCACCGGACGCACGATCGTGTACAACGAATCCGCTCTGCCCACGGGTGCCATCGCCCCCAACTTCATCGCCGAGGCGGCCGCCGAGGCCCGCACCACCGGAGCGGATGCGCGATCCACACTGCGTCACGCCCGCATCTCCGCCGAGCGTGCAGCCGAGTTCTTCGCCCGCATCGACGAGTTGGCCCACGAGTTCACGACCCTGCCGCGCGAAGGCGACGTCGTGTTCGGCTTCATCGCCGCCGTGTACCCGACCGATCACCCGACACTTCCCGAAGCGGCCGAGCAATGACCGCACCGACGACCGGCGACGGCCTGGCGAGCGACACCCCACGAGCGAACGACACCACCCACCGGCTCGGGCCGAGCTACTTCAAGCTGTTCGGGGCCAGCACGATCTCCAACCTCGGCGACGGCATCGGGATCATCGCGTACCCGTGGCTCGCCTCGGCCGTCACCCGGAACCCCGTGCTGATCGCCATGGTGGCCGTCGTCCAGCGTCTCCCCTGGTTGATCTTCACGCTGCCCGCCGGCGTCATCACCGACCGCAACGACCGACGCACGCTGATGGTCTGGTCGAACGTGATCCGCACGGTGCTCACGATCGGTGTGGCGTTCGCCGTGCTCAACCGCCAAGGCTTGCTGCCGGGTCCGGACGAGGTGGCGGACAAGACGTTCGCCATCCCGACCAACACCGTGCTGTACCTCGTCATCCTCCTCGCCACGCTCCTGATGGGCGTCGCCGAAGTGCTCTACGACAATTCGGCCCAGACGTTCATGCCGTCGGTGGTCCACGTCGACCAGTTGGAGAAGGCCAACGGCCGGATGTGGAGCGCGGAGATGGTCGCCAACACCTTCGCCGGGCCGCCGCTGGGGGCGCTGCTGATCGCGGTCACGTTCAGCCTGCCGTTCTTCGTCGATGCAGCGACGTTCGCCGTATCGGCCGCGCTGATCGCGCTCATCCCGCGGACCGCGGCGACCCCCCGGGCCCGCGACGCGCCGGATCGCAAGCCCTGGCGTGCCGAGCTCGCCGAGGGCTTCCGCTGGCTCTGGCGCCACGAACTGTTGCGGCCGATGGCGATCATCCTCGGCGTGCTCAACGCCCTGGGCATGGTGACCGGATCGATCCTCGTCCTGTTCGCCCAGGAGGTGCTCGACACCGGACCGACAGCCTTCGCGCTGCTCACCACCGGCGGTGCGATCGGCGGGGTCATCGGCGGCTGGACGGCCGCGTCGGTGTCGCGGCGCATCGGTACCGGGCCGTCGCTCTGGCTCACCCTGATCACCAGTGGAGTGTGCACGCTGCTCATCGGCCTCATGAGCTGGTGGCCCGCCGTGTGGTTCCTGTTCGCGATCGAGATGGGGATCGGTGTGTTGTGGAACGTGATCACCGTCAGCCTCCGCCAGTCGATCATCCCCGATCACCTGCTCGGCCGGGTGAACAGCGTCTACCGGTTCTTCGCGTGGGGCATGATGCCGATCGGTTCCCTGATCGGCGGCCTGATCATCGTCGTCACGGACACGTTCGGCTCCCGCGAGCTCGCCCTGCGGATGCCCTGGCTGATCGCCGGCGTCGCGTACTTCGTCCTGTTCGCCTTCGCCGCCCCGAAGCTCACCACCGCCAAGATCGAAGCAGCCCGCGTCTCCGCCATCCCCCGCTGAACCATCGTTTGCGTCGGGATTTGGTACCGCCTGTCGGTGCCGAATCCCGACGCAAACGAGGAGTTGGAGGGGTGCTGCTACTCGGCGTCGCGGCTGCGACGCATGGGGAGGGCGTTGCGCCAGGTGCCGTCGAAGTCGTGGAGGGCGGCGGCGACCGCAGGAGCGGTGGGGACGAGGCCGATCTCGCCGACGCCCTTGATGCCGTAGGGCGAGCGGGGCTGGGGGACCTCGACGATCTGGACCTCGATCTTCGGGACGTCCTTGGCGCGCAGGATGCCGAGCGAACGCAACGTCATGTTCGTCGGAAAGCCGGTCGCTGGATCGGTCGGGAAGTCCTCGCTCAGCGCGTACCCGAGGCCCATGTGGACGGCACCTTCGATCTGGCCCTCGACGAGCATCGGGTTCACCGCCTTGCCGACGTCGTGCACCGCGACGACCTTGTCGATGTCGCCGCTCGTCCGGTCGATGACGACCATCTGTGCGGCGAAGCTGAAGCAGGAGTGGATGGTCGGGTGCTCGACGTCGGGGTCCCCGAGCTTCTGGGTCCAGTCGACGACGTACTCGCCGTCGTAGTCGACGCCCGGCACGCACCCGCCCGCGAGCGCCGCCGCACACGCCTCGCTCACCGAGCCGGCGGTCATCAACGTTCCCCGCGAACCGGTGGTCTGACCGAAGCCGAGCTCGCGCGTCGTGTCGACGATCACGTCGATCCGGTCGGGGTCGATGCCGAGCTCCTGGGCCGCCACCTGGAGCGCGACCGTGTGGACGCCCTGGCCCATCTCGGTCCAACCGTGGCGCACCTCGACCCGGCCGGGCACGCCATCGCCGTCGGGATGGAAGCGCACGACGGCCTTGGACACCTCGTGGAAGCCGTTGCCGAGCCCCGAGTTCTTCAACCCGAGTCCGAGGCCGACCGCCTTGCCGTCCGCGATCGCCTCGTCGTAGGCCGCCTTGATCCGGTCGAGGCACGCCTCCGCGCCACCGGCTCCGTCGTCCATGATCTGGCCGGGACCCCACTCGTCACCGGGACGGATCACGTTGCGCTTGCGCATCTCCCAGCCGCTGATCCCGACCTGCTCGGCGAGGCGGTCGAGTACACCTTCCAGCGCGAACTGGGCCTGGTTGGCACCGAATCCGCGGAACGCCCCGCACACGAGGTTGTTGGTGCGCACCGCGATGGTCTCGATGTCGAGCGCCTCCCAGCGATAGGCCCCGCACGCGTGCCCGGCGGCCCGTTCGAGGACCTTCATACCGACGCTCGCGTACGCTCCCGAGTCGCCGATGCCGCGCACCTTGAGCGCGGCGAGGTGGCCGTCGGCATCGCAGCCGGCCCAGTACTCGAAGTGGATGGGATGCCGCTTGGCGTGCATCCGCAGGCTCTCCTCCCGCGACAGTGTGCACTTCACCGGCCGGTCGAGCAGCCACGCCGCGAGCGAGGCGTGAGCCTGGTTGCTCATGTCCTCCTTGCCGCCGAAGGCGCCGCCGTTCGACACGAGCTCGACCGTCACGCGGTCGTTGTCGAGGGCGAGGATGCTGGCGATGTCGTTGCGGTCGTCCCACACGCCCTGCCCACCCGAGTAGACGTGGAGCCGCCGGTCGTCGCCGGTCCCGCTCGGCACGGCGAGTGTCGACTCCGGTTCGAGGAAGGCGTGCTCGATGCGCTGGGTCTCGAACGTCTCGTGCACCGTGAACGCGCTCGCCGCAAAGGCCTCGTCGAAGGCGGCGCCGCGCCGGTAGGTGCTGGTGGAGAGCACGTTGGAGTCGGTGCCCCACACCGAGATCGGCGCGTCGTCGGCCAGCGCGGCGACGGGATCGGTGTTCGGTGCCAGCACGCCGTACGTGACCTCGACGAGCTCAGCCGCCGCGCGGGCATGGGCGCGAGTGTCGGCGACGACGATCGCCAGCACGTCGCCGGCGTACGACGTGCGGCCGCCCACCGGGATCATCACCGGCCAGTCCTTGTAGATGATCCCGACCCGCAGCTCGCCCGGCAGATCGGCGGCCGTGAACACCGCCTCGACCCCAGGAGCCGCAAGCGCGGCCGACGCGTCGATGCCGACGATGTCGGCCCGCGTGTGTGCGGTGAGGTGCAGCGCGGCGTGCAGCATCCCCGGGACGCGGAGGTCGTCGATGTACCCGCGGTCGCCCAGTGTCAGTGGGGCCGCCTCGTACTTCGATCCCGACCCGCCGACCGTGGCCGCGAGGCTCGGCTCGAACGTGATGCCGTGGGCCACCGCATCGATGGCGTCAAGGATCTTCACGTAGCCCGTGCACCGGCAGAGATGGGCGCCGAGGTGCGGAGCCATTCCCGCCTTGGTCAGCGAGTCGCCCTTCTTGTCGATCTGCGCCTTGGCCCGCATCACGATCCCCGGGATGCAAAAGCCGCACTGCAGCCCGCCGCACGCCGAGAAGGCGTCGGCGAAGCGCTGCCGCTCGACGTCGGCGACACCTTCGAGCGTCGTGATCGACTTACCCTCGGCCTTGGCCACGTCGTACTGGCACGACACCGTTGCCTTGCCGTCGATCAGCACGGTGCAGCATCCGCACTGCCCCGACGGCGAGCAGCCGTCCTTCGGTGACGTGATGTCGAGCTCCTCCCGCAACGCCGACAGCAGGTGCGGGTGGCCGGCGCGCACCGACACCGGCGTGCCGTTGACCTCGAACGACACCGCATCACTGCAGTCGACACGCGCGGGCGAAGCGACCAGTCCAGGCTCGACGGTGCCAGGCTCGATGATGTCGGTCACGCTTTACAGTTTGTCAAACGAACCCGGCCGGCGAAACCCACCCCCATGACATCCGCGTGAACTCCCCAGCACGCCTGAAACCCACGTTTGCGTCGGGATCTGATCACACCCGTGCGTGCCAGATCCCGACGCAAACGATGAGTTGGTCAGTGAGTGGGGGCGGCGAGGGGGGCGTAGACGTCGGGGCGGCGGTAGCGGGCGAAGTCGAACAGGGTGTTCTTGTACTGGCCGCACCAGTCGAGGTCGCACTCGGCGACGATCAGTTCGTCGTCGTTCGTGGTCGCCTTGGCGAGCAGTTCGCCGGACGGACCGAAGATCGACGACTCGGCCAGCGAATCGACACCCTCCTCCACGCCACCCTTGGCGACGCCGACCACGAACGTACCGTTCTGATATGCGCCGGACGACATGACGAGCTGGTTGTGGAAGCCCTGCAGCGGGTCCTGGCTCGGATCGGGGGCGTAGTGCAGCGGCGTGTTGTAGCCGCACAGGATCAGCTCGACACCCTGCAGACCCATGAGCCGGTACGACTCGGGCCAGCGACGGTCGTTGCAGATCATCATCCCGACGCGCCCGCCGAACGCGTCCCACACGCCGAACCCCTCGGGCGAGGGTTCGAAGTAGTAGCGCTCGAGATGCTGGAACGGGCGCCCCGGCTCGTTCGACTCGTGACCCGGGATGTGGACCTTCTTGAACGTCGCGACGATCGAGCCGTCGCGTTCGACCAAGGTCTGCACGTTCCACCGGTGCTGCGTCCCTTCGGCATCGGTCTCCAAGTGCGCGTACCCGAGGCAGAAGCCGATCTCGAGGTCGCGGGCTTCGTCGAACAACGGCTGAGTCGCTTCGTTCGGCATCGACGTCTCGTAGAAGTGGTCGGCCTCGGTGATGTCGTCGAGGTACCAGCGGGGGAAGAACGTCGTGAGGGCGAGCTCGGGGAAGACGACGAGGTCACATCCCTGCGACGCCGCCTCGTCGAGCAGCTCGCGCAGCCGATCGACGACCGCCGAGCGATCGTCGGCCCGCTGCACGGGCCCCAACTGCGCAGCACCAACCGTCACGATCCGGCTCATGGCGGAAGTCTGCCAGCGAACTGGACGAGTCGATGGCCGCTACCGTCGACGATCCAGCCGAGTCCGGGCCGCACCGGGATCGACGTCCGTCGCGGCAACGTCGTACCGAGCAGATCGCCGTCGATGTCGCCGGGCGCGGTGAGGATCACGCCGCACCTGCTTCGCGCCACGTCGCGAGTCCAGTGGCCGTAGCTCGAGCGGACGGCGTCGAGTCGCGCCGCGATCGCAAGGGTGACGTCGCGCCGCCCGCTGACGATCTCCGCGAGCACGCCGTCGACGTCGTCGACGCGATCGGCGTCGTCGACGACCAGTAGGAGGCCGCCGAGGGACGGATCGGCACTCGGCCCAGGGTCGGTCGAGCAGGTGTCCGGCCGCCACGGCCACGTCACCGCCGAGTGCGCGCCGTCGATCGAACACCACGCGTCGACCACCCGCTCCAACACGCTCGAGCGACCGGTGCGTCCTTGCCCGCCGATGAAGATGTGATCCCCGACCGGCACCACGAGCCGAGCCGGTTCGAGATCGTCGGCGCCGATCCCGAGCCACAGGTAGCGCGCGCCGCGGCCGGAAGTGTTCGGCGCCGCGACCAGCGAGCTTGCCGGGAGAACCGACGGGTCGATCACCGGCGCGAGCACCTCGACGGGAGGCGGCCCGATGCCGCAGCTGCGATCCGGGAGATCGGCGAGCCGGTCCGCGCCGCACGCCACCTGAGCGTCGAGGCCGGTCGACGCGAGACGGATGCGCCCGGCCGGTCGATGGGGAGCGACGCCACGCACGCCGTGTTGGGCGGCGATCGCCTCATCGACACTGAACACCCAGCGCTCGCCGACCGTGATCGGGGCGCCGAATGCCGTGCCGTCGGTCGAACAGCACGTCACGACGCCGACCGCTGGTCCGGCATCGAGCACCCGGTCGAGTTTGGCCAGTGTGTCGAGGCGGTCAATGGCGTCGAGCGAGCGTCGGAGCTCGCCGACCCCATCGATGAGGAACAGGATCTCCGGATCCGCGTCGCCGACTCCCGCGACGGCCCGACGATCGACCTCGCCGGCGAGACGGGTCAGCAGTCGATCGACACGTTCCGGCTCGCCGATCCGGATCACCGCACCGCAGTGCGCGAGTCGGGCGAGCGCATCGAGCGACCGGTCGCCGCATCCGTCCACGACGTAGAGATGGCGCCGATCCGGGTTGCTCGTGCGAGCAGCGGCGGCGGCCAGCGCGACCAACGTCGAGGTCACGCCGGCGCCGACCATGCCGACGAGCAGCAGGTTGCCGGTCGCCCGGTCCCACCGCAGCGGTCGTCGCGCCTGCGCGGCCGGGTCGTCGATCAGCCCCACCGCGTCGTGGACGCCGCCAGGGTCGGCGTTCGCCTCGAGGGCAACGACCGCCGCGACCTCGGCCGCGCTGAGCTCGGCCGGCAGCGGCTCCAGCCAGATGCGACGATCGCCCCGCGACGGCGCGGACGCGGCGGCGTCGGCGATGCGCTGCACGACGAACGAGAGCTGCGAGTCGCCGGCGTCGCCGTTGCTCGCCGCACCGTCGGTCGGGAGGGGCCATCGACGGGCGACGAGTCGGCGGTGGCCTTGTGGCCGGGCGCCGCCGGTCGATGCGGCCTGGAACACGATCAGCTCGTCGTGACCGAGGCGCACCGCGCACCGGCCCGGGACGCTCCGCGGGAACTTCGCCGGGAGCTCGTCGCCGAGCACGTCGACGGCATCGGTCCGGTCGTTGACGCGCAATGCGAGACGCAGGTTCGTGTTCGCCCGGATGTCGTCGTTCACCACTCCCGCCGGCCGTTGCGTGGCCAGGACGAGATGGACCCCGAGGCTGCGACCGCGTTGGGCGATGCCGACGAGCGCCGGCAGGAACCCCGGCACGTCCTGGGCCATCGTGGCGAACTCGTCGATCATCACGACCAACCGCGCGAGCGGCTCGCCCGACGACGTCGCCGCCACCGCTGGCGCATAGTCGCGGAGATCGGCCACACCGACCGCGCGGAACAGCCGTTCGCGGCGCGCGAGCTCCGCCTCGAGGCTCGCGAGCGCCCGTTCGGCGAGCCCATCGTCGAGATCGGTGACGACTCCGGCCGTGTGCGGCAGCTCGCGACATCCGTCGAAGGTCGACCCGCCCTTGTAGTCGACGAAGATGAACTGCAGATCGGCCGGCCCGAAACGCGCCGCGAGCGCGAGCACCCAGGTGCGCAACAGTTCGCTCTTGCCGGAACCGGTCGTGCCGGCGATCAGGGCATGAGGTCCGTCGCGGACGAGATCGAGCTCGATCACGCCGTCGCTCGACAGGCCGATCGGGACGGCCAGCGACGCCGCGTCGGCACGTGCCCATCGCTCATCGACGGCCCCACTGCCCGCGACGAACATCTCGGGATCGAGTGCGCTGAAGGGAACCGAGGTGGGGACGCGCTGATCGGCGCCGGCGGCGTCCTCGGGATCGACGAGGCCGGCGAGCGCCAACGCGGCCGACGTGGCGACGGATTCGTCCAGCCCGGCCACCACGACGTGCTCGACGGCTGGATCACCGGGATGGCTCGGGCCGGTCCACTCGGCCCGCCCGGTCGAGCCGATCGTCAACACGCGTCGGCACACGCTCGGCACGATCGATCCCGTGACACAACCGACGACGGTGCTCACGCCCGGCGCATCGACGAGGCGACGGAGCGCACCCGTGCGGATCGTCAACGCTTCAGGGGCATCGACGATCAACAGCGTCCGGCGGTCCGGACGTTCCGCCGCCGCCTCGGCGACCGCCGCCATGCGCTCGTTGTCCCCGACACCGATCACCAGCGGCTCGGCCGGCCGGTCACGGCAGTGCGGGAGCCACGACATCCACTCCCAGCCCGCCCGTCGCTCCGACACGACGGCGATCCGAAGATCGGCCGGGCCGATCGCGATCGCCGACTGCACCACGATCGAGCGCAACAGGCCGTGCACCTGACCCTCGGTTCCGTGGATGGCGACGGCCTCCGCCGCGTCGATCGAGACCGGCACCGCCGCGCCGACCACCTGTGACCACTGCGCGATGGCAGCCATCTCCGCGCTGGACGGCGCACCCACCGCACTGCCGCCGGCGGTCACCGTGGCCGGCAGCAGCACCGTCCCACGCCCGATCGTGATCGGCAGCGCCCCACCGGCCAGCCGGCGGCTCCAGATCCACCGACGCGCGCGTAGTGCGTCGGTCACCGCGTCCACCACGTCGGGATGACAGCGGCGGTGCTGCTCGTCGATGACACGATGACGCTCGCGGAGGCTGTCTTCGAATCGAGCGGTCGCCGCACGGGCATCACGCCGAGCTGCGCGGCGGCGCCGAAGTGCGCCCACCAGACCGACCGCCCAGGTCGTAGCCGACGCGACGGCGCCGATCAGCGCCATGACGGCGAACATCATCTGGCCGAGAACCATGGCCAACGTCAGCGCGCCGAGGGCGGCCACCCCGGCGCCGACGAGCGCTGTCGCGGCCGGCAGCGGAGGGAGATCGAGCGGTGCCACGAGTTCGATCGGCTCGTCGGTCGAGGCCGCCGCCACGACCAGGCCGCGCCGCACCTCGCGGTGCCACGGGTCACCGGCGATCCGCCCGATCGTCGTCGTCCCGAGGTCGCACCGAGGTCCGATTGCGGCGTGGTCACGACCGGCGATGCGTAGCTCGATGCGGTTCGCCCCGATGACGATCGCCCCGCCGGGCTCGAGCTCGAACCACCCCAGATCGTCGGAACCGGCCGGGCTGCCGTCGGCGCGCACGACCTCGATCGGGCACCGCCCGGTCAGCTGGACCACCCGGACGACCTCATCGACGTCGACCAGCGCGTGATGCAGTTCGGCCGACGGATCGTCCAGCTGGATCGACGCGGCCGGCGAGCGCCCGACGCCATGGCGGCCGCGCCGGAGCGGCACCCAGGGCCGGCACGCGGGGCCCGACACCACGGCGACTTCGAGGTCCGGCATCTCGCAGGCGTCCGCGGCCGCGGCCACGTCCTCCGGGCCGCCACCTGGGCCGGCCGACGAGGGTCCGGTGACGGTGGAAACGGCGGCACCTTCGACCAACGACTCGACCTCCGTCAGACGGTGATGCCCAGCAACGACCGACCCGCCGATCAGCACACCGAAGTCGGCCGGAATCCTCATCGCCCGCGCCAGATCCGCCACCGTGTCGGCCGGCGACGAGACCGCTATCCGGACGCGGCGCGCGGCGCCGTCGACGACGTCGAACGAAGAGTTCGTGCAGGATTCCACGACCGAACGTGGGTGGTCGGCACCGCGAACCGGACACAGCTGGCCAAACTTCTCCGGATCGGCAATGCGAGCAGACGGAACTCCAGAAAACGGCCGCTGAGCTGGTGCTGTGAGACTTCCGGCCAGGCGGTCACGGGGCGCTGTGAGCCGAGCAAAGCGCCCGGTGAAGGCGCCGGTGAGAGAGACGGTGAGAGGAGCGGTGAGGGTCAGCGCGCAAGGTGCGGCCATGAACCGTGCCGATCACGCCTACACCCTGCAATTGAGCCGCGAGTGGGAGCATCTCCGACATCACCGGCCGTCCCTCGCCCGGGCCCGCTCGTGGTCGCTCATCGATCCGGGAGGCATCCTGCGGGGCGTCACGGGCAGCCTCGACGACCTGCAGCATCTCATCGACGCGACGTCGTCGAGCCGGCCGGACGGCGATCCCGTCGCGGCCGACGAAGTGCTCGCGCAGCTCGTCGACCTCGCCCGCTACGACGAGCTCGCCGGGCGTGTTGTCATCCAACGGATCCTCGGTGGGCTCGTCAACGCGGCCGCCCGCTACCGCGACCCGTCGTGCGACATCGACCCCGCCGAGATCATCGTCGCCGCGGCCTGGATCGCGATTCGTAACTACGACACCGGGCGCCGGTCACGCCATGTCGCGGCGTCCCTCATCTCCGACGCCGCGTTCCAGGCGTTCCGCCGGCCGATGCGGCGACGGGCATCATCCGAGCGCGCGGTGCCCGCCGAACACCTGGACTGGCGACCCGCGCAGACCGACCGATCGGCGTTCGAACGGCTTGCCGAGGTCGTCCGGCTCGCTCGCCAGCACGGCGTGCCCGACCACGATCTCCAGCTCGTGCGCGACCTCGTGCGCAGCGGATCGCCGACGAGTCTGGCCGCCGAACGGGGAGTGACCACGCGCACGATCCGCAAGCATCGTGAACGAGCCGTCGACCAGATCCGGGCCGCCGTTCTCGCCGCGTGAGGCGATGACCGGGATCAGCTGGTCGGCGCGACGACCGACCCGCGCGGGTCCTGGCGGAACTCCGGGTGCCGCTTCTCGAGGAACGCGGCGAACCCCTCCTGGGCGTCGGGCTCCATCGCGGCCCGCGCCATCCGCTCGCCCGCCACGGCGTAGGCGGTGGTCTGATCGAGACCGATCTGCTCGTAGAACCCGCGCTTTCCGAGCGCCTTCGACCACGCACTCCCCCGGGTCGCCCGGCCGATCAGGTCGGCGACTGCGGCGTCGAGCTCGTCGTCGGGCACCGCCCGGTTGATCAGGCCCCACTCGGCCGCGGTCGCGGCATCGATCGGGTCGCCGGTGAAGGCCATCTCGAGGGCTCGCTTCCGGCCGATATTCCGGCCGACCGCGACGAGCGGTGTGTGGCAGAACAGCCCGCCCTTCCCGCCAGGGATCGCGAACGACGCCGACCGCGCGGCGATCGCAAGGTCGCAGGTGGCGACGAGTTGACAGCCCGCCGCGGTGGCGAGCGCGTGCACGCGGGCGATCACCGGTTGAGGGATCGCTTGCACGGTGTTCATCAGCGTCTCGCACACGGCGAACAGGTGGCGGGCATCGTCGATGGCGGCGCCGGCCATGTCGCCGAAGTTGTGGCCGGCGGAGAACACGGGGCCGTTCGCCGCGAGGACGACGCCGAGCGCGGCGGAGCTCCCGACGGTTTCGAACGCGCCGGTGAGCTCGATCAGCACGTCGAGCGCGAGCGCGTTGCGCTTCTCCGGCCGGTCGAGCGTGATCGTGGTGATCGAGCCGTCGGTGTCGACCACGAGATGTCGGTACGGCATACCGCCGACTCTACGACGCCAGGGTGCGCGGTCTCCTCCCGCGGGCGAGCGACGCCGCAACAGGCAGTACGGTGTGACGATGAGCAACGGGGCGAATCCGGCCCAGGACGAGCGACGCGCGCTGTGCGATCTGTTCCTCGAGGTCGGGCCCGACGCCCCCACGTTGTGCGGCGACTGGACGACCCGCGACCTGGCTGCCCACCTCGTGATGCGCGAGCGCCGCCCCGACGGCGCGGCCGGCATCTTGGTGTCGGCGTTCGCCGATCATGCCGCCAAGGTGCAGGCGTCGATCGCCGCGACAGAGTGGACCGACCTGGTCGACCAGGTGCGCACGGGCCCGCCGGTGTGGATGCCGACCCGGCTGGGGGCGATCGACAAGCTCGTCAACACCGTCGAGTTCTACGTGCACCACGAGGACGTGCGCCGTGCCGGTGACGACTGGACGATTCGTGAGCTCGACGACGACCTCGTCGCCACGTTGACGACGATGGTCGCACGGGCCGGGCGGATGATGACCCGCTCGTCGACCGTCGGCATCGTGCTCGAACCGACCGACGCCCAGAGCGCGCCGATGACTCCGATCGTCACCAACAAGACGGTGCCGTCGGTGTCGATTCGCGGCCCGATCGGTGAGCTCGTGCTGTTCGTGTACGGCCGGCAGGCGAACTCCGAGGTGGAGCTGCTCGGCAACGACGCCGACGTCGAGACGGTGCGCAACGCCTCGTTCGGTGTCTGAACTGGTGGTCGGTCAGGACCTGCGGACGTAGACGGCCGCGGTGTCGGCCAGGCCCGAGGTGAACCCGAGCGACATCGTGGTTGATCGTCTGAGTGCCTCCCCAGGGGCTCGAACCCTGAACCAATGGATTAAAAGTCCACTGCTCTACCATTGAGCTAGAGAGGCGTGGCTCGACAGCGTATTGGGCCCGCCGCCAACCGTTGCGGCCCGCCGGGCGCAATATGGTCCATGCCATGGCCGTCGCTCGTCGTCGCCGTTCCCGCCCGTCTGTGGTGGCCGTCGGGCTGGTGGCGATGCTCGTCGTCGCCGCGTGCGGGGTGGTGGGTCCGACCACACCCGAGACGCCGGGGGTTCGCCCGGTCGCTTCCGCCACCGGCGTATCGACGCGGTACGTGCCGATCACACCGATCCGCGTGCTCGACACCCGCACCGATCCCACCCGGCACCGGCTCGGTGCGAACGGGTTGCTGTCGTTGGCCCCCGTGACCACCGCCGTGCTCGGCGCGAGCGGAACGAGTGCGGGATCGGTGCAGGCCGTGGTCCTCAACCTCACGATGGTCGACGTCGACGCCGCGGGCTTCGCGTCGGTGTGGCCGACCGGTTCGATCCAACCGACGGTCTCGTCGGTCAACACCGACGTCGCGGGCCAAACGGTGGCGAACATGGTGACGGTGCCGGTCGGCGTCGACGGGTACGTGTCGGTGTTCTCATCGGTCGGAGCGGACTTCATCGTCGACGTGCAAGGGATCTACGAGTCCGCCAGCAGCGCGACCGCGGGACGCCTCGTGCCGCTGGCTCCCCGCCGTGCGATCGACACGCGCCAGCTGACACCGCTGCCGTCCGACTCCTCCATCACGGTCGACGTCGGCTCGGTCGGCGTGCCGGCTGATGCAGCGGCGGCGGTGCTGAACGTGACCGCCACGCAGACCCGCGCCGCGGGATACCTCACCGTCTGGGCCGCCGACACGCCGCGGCCGGTCGCGTCCAACCTGAACGTGCCGGGCGCCGGATACACGGTCGCCAACCAGGTGATCGCCGGCGTCACCAACGGCCGCGTCAGCGTCTACAGCTACGAGGCGACCGACGTGCTGGTCGATGTCACGGGATACGTGACGGGTACGGCGGCGCCGAGCGGCACGGCCGGCTTGTTCGTGCCGATCGCGCCAGCCCGGCTCCTCGACACGCGCACGCCAGGGCCGTGGAGCAGCGGGGTACCGCTGAGCGACGGCAGTTCGATGACGTTGCCGATCAGCGGTCGCGGCGGGGTGCCCGCCAGCGGCGTCGCAGCGGTGGCGCTCAACGTGACCGCGACTCGCAGCCTCGCACCGGGATACGTCACGGCGTGGCCCGCCGGCACCCCGGTCCCCGGCACGTCGACGTTGAACGTCGTCGCCGCCGGCCGCACGGTGCCGAACCATGCGATCACCCCGCTCAACGGTGGCGCGGTCTCGTTGTACTCGTTCGGTGGGACCGACCTGCTCGTCGACGTGGCGGGATACTGGACCGATTCAACCGGCCCTCCACCGCCCACCTCCGGCGGACAGCCGGTGACGGCCGGAACCGTCACGCCACCGGCCACGACCACGCCACCCGCGGCACCGACCACGAACGGCACGTACGCGTTCCTGTACCAGTCGCCACCGAAATCGATCGCAGCCCCGTACGGCCGGTGGAATGCCTGCGCCCCGATCCGCTACGCCGCCAACGTCGACCGCGCCACCCAACCGATGGCCGACGAGATGAGCGCGGCGATCGCCGAGGTCGAGCTCGCGACGGGGCTCGACTTCGTGTACGTCGGGCCCACCTCGGCCGGGCTCGATTTCGAGCCGCCCGCCGGTGCCGACGCCGTGATCGGGTTCTCCGACCAGTCCGCCACACCGCACCTCGCCGGTGGCGTGATCGGGATCGGCGGAGGCAACTACGACCCGTCGACCGGCCAGGTCGTGTCCGGCTTCGCGCTCGCCGACGTCGACGGCATCGTGTCGCCCACCAAGTTGCGCGCCACGTTCATGCACGAGATCGCCCACATGGTCGGGCTCGATCACGTCGACGACCCGGCCCAGTTGATGTATGCCTCGGTCACCGCCAACTCGGCGTTCGGCGGCGGTGACCTCCGTGGGTTGTGGTACGTCGGGGCCGCCCAGGGGTGTGTCGCCGACCAGGCCGTGCTCGACGCGATTCCGCCGGTCGGACATCCGGCCTCCGACCCCGCCGCAGACGCCCAGCCGGGCGGAACCGTGCTCGTGTTCGCCGTCGACTGACCCGTTCTCGTGATCTTCTTGCGTACCCGCGTACGCAGGAAGATCACGAGAACGACGAGGCGGATAGGTTCGGTGCGATGACCGTCACGGAAGCTTCGCCGTCCGCCGCGTCCCGGCCCGGCTCGATCCTGGGCACCCGCGTCCTGCGCACCGAGGATCCGGGGCTGCTGACCGGTGCGCGCCGGTACCTCGCCGACCTCCCCCTCGACGGTCGACTCCACGCGGTGTTCGTGCGGTCCGACGTCGCGCACGGCACGATCAGCGCGATCCACGTCGAGGAGGCTGCAGCGATGCCCGGTGTCGTCGCGGTGCTCACCGCCGCCGACCTCGGTGTCGAGCCTCACCACGGTTTCGTGCCGGTGCATCCCGACTTCGTCCGCCCGCCGCTTGCGCTCGACAAGGTGCGATTCGTCGGCGAGCCCCTCGCCGTGGTGCTCGCCGAAACCATGGAGCAGGGCGAGGACGCGGCCGAAGTGGTGTGGGCCGACATCGACGCGCTGCCGGCCTTGATCGACGCCGAGGCCGCGCTCGCCGACGATGCTCCGCTGATCTTCGAGTCGCACGGCTCGAACGAGGCGGCCGTCCATGCCGACCGGCCCGCGGACGGTCTCGCCGACGCCGATCACGTCGTGCGCGGTCGCTACGTGAACCAGCGGATCGCCGTGGTGCCGATGGAACCCGATTGCGCGGCCGCCGAGCTCGACGACGACGGACGCCTCACGTTCTGGGCGTCGACACAGATGCCGCACGCCTTGCACGGCCAGCTCGCCGAAGCGCTGGGGATGGAGCGCTCGGCCATCCGCGTCGTGACGCCGCAGGTCGGCGGCGGCTTCGGGGGCAAGGCCGGCGTGCACGCGGAGTACTCCGTCGTCGCCGCCGCGTGCCGGCTGACGAAGCGTCCGGTGGTCTGGGTGCCGCCGCGCAGCGACGACATGAAGGCCCTCCCACACAGCCGCGGGCAAGTGCAGTACGTGGAGCTGGGCTGCACGAGCGACGGCCGGTTCACGGGGCTGCGCGTCCGGCTCGTCGGCGACGCCGGCGGCTACCCGACCGTGGGGGCGTTCCTGCCCGGAGGCACGCGGCGCATGTCGCAGGGCACCTACGACTTCCGCACGATCGAGTTCGACCTCGCGGTGGCCGTCACCAACACCACGCCGATGGGCGCGTACCGGGGCGCCGGCCGACCGGAGGCGACAGCGCTCGTCGAGCGCGCCGTCGACCAGGCGGCGATCGAGCTCGGCATCGACCCGATCGAGTTGCGCAAGCGGAACTTCCTCGCCAACGACGTGTTCCCGTTCCGGACGATCCCGGGCAACACGTACGACTCCGGGAACTACTCGCTGCCGCTCGATCGGGCCGCGGAGGAAGCCGGATACGACGAGCTGCGCGCCGAGCAGCGGGCGCGTCGGGAATCAGGCGACCAGCGATTGCTCGGCATCGGTGTGGCCGCCTACGTCGAGATCACCGCCGGTGGCGGCGCGGACGAGTTCGGGTCGGTCGAGGTCCATCCCGACGGATCGGCGACCGTGTTCGCCGGCACGCTGTCGCACGGGCAGGGCCATCAGACCGCGTTTGCGATGTTGGTGTCCGACCAGACCGGCATCCCGATCGATCGGATCTCGCTGGTCGACGGCGACACCGACCGGGTTCGTTCCGGCGGTGGCACCGGCGGGTCGCGTTCGCTCCAGCTGGGTGGATCGGCCGTGCGCGGCGCCACCGAGGCGATGGTCGAGTCGGCCAGACAACTCGCGGCGCGGTTGCTGGAGGCCGACGTGGCCGACATCGTCGTCGACACCGTCACCGGCACCGTCGGTGTGGCGGGTGTTCCGGCCCAGGCGCTCACGTGGGGCGACCTCGCGCAGCGCGCAGCAGACGACGGCACGACACTCGATGGCGAGTTCGACTTCCACCAGGACGGCGCGACGTTCCCGTTCGGCGCCCACATCGCCGTGGTCGAGGTAGACGCCGACACCGGGCACGTGCGCCTACTGCGTCACGTCGCGGTCGACGACTGCGGCACGGTGCTCAACCCGCTGCTCGTCGAGGGCCAGCAGCACGGTGGCATCGCTGCCGGCGTGGGCCAAGCGTTGTACGAGCAGATCGCGTTCGACGACGACGGCAACCCGATCACGTCGAACCTCGCCGAGTACGGGATCATGTCGGCGGCCGAGGTCCCGTCGTTCGAGGTCTTCTCGACCGAGACCCCGACGCCACTGAACCCGCTCGGCGCGAAGGGGATCGGCGAGGCGGCCACGATCGGCGCCACCCCAGCCGTGCAGAACGCGGTGATCGACGCCGTCGCCCACCTCGGTGTCCGCCACATCGACATGCCGTGCACTCCCGAACGCGTCTGGCGAACGATCACCGATGCCCGCAACGGCACCCTGCCCGACCCATGGCGCGAGCCACCGGCCGTGTTCGACCGCCTCAAGCGCGACGCCGCGGCGGCGCGGGCCGCGAAGGATGCCGGCCCGGTCGACGACGAAGCCGGCGCCGCGGCCGCCGACGGAATCTGAGCACGCGTCCGATCCTCGTTTGCGTCGGGATTCGGCACCGGCAGGTGTGATCAGATCCCGACGCAAACGCCGACCGGACGCGTCAGGGGGTGGTGCAGTCGAGGCAGTGGACGTCGGGGGGTGGCGCGTCGCCGTCGATGAGCTCGGCGAACCAGTCGGCGAGGCGGACCCCTTCGACCTCCATCGTGTAGAAGACATCCTCGCTCACGATGGTGTGTGCCGTGCCGGGCGCGACGTACGACGCCAGCGGGACACCGGTCGACTCGGCCTGCGCGGCGGTCTGATCGATCAGTGTCACCAGCTGATCGGCACCGACACCGGCAAGCGAGCCGAAGAACGACTGCACCTCGTCGAAGGCGTAATCGAAGCGGGCGAACGTGATGTCGGGATTGTGCAGCCCCGCCTGGACGTACAGCCCGGGGATGCTCCACTCGGCCGCGGTCAGTCCGGCGTTCTCGGGCCAGTCAGGGATCACGCTGCCCCACAGGGTGCCGATGGTCTCGTTGACGGCCGGCACGTCGGGATAGGCGCCCGAGCTGTCTCCGAACGTGATCACCTCGGCGTTCGGCAGCCGGTCGGCGGCGAGCGCGGCGAACAGCGGGGTGGCGACCGAGCCGGCGCTGGCCCCCATCACGACGAGCTGTTCGACGTCGGGGTAGGTCTCGACGAGATGGTCGAGGCCGGCCATCGCGTTGAGGTAGCCGTTGTGCTCCACGGTGAGCTCGGGCGAGTACTCGGTCGTCGCGTCGCCGAGGTGCGTGTCGCCGCTGCAGTACGGCACGTAGACCATCGCGTGCTCGGCGATCGCGTTCTCGGGATTGCTGCGGTCGAACAAGCCTCCCCGGCCGGCCGGCGGTTCCCCGATCGAGATGCTCGAGGTGTACGTGCCGTCGGTGAAGCTGCACGTCTCGGCGCTGAAGCACGCTCCGCCACCCTCCAGGTAGAGCACGACACGGGTCGGATCTCCCTGTCGATCCCAGATCTCGAACTCGCTCCCGTCGGCGCACATGCAGTCGTCGCCGACGAACACGGCGTTCCACTCGAGGCCCTCGCCAGCCGCCTCGTCGGGGTCGATCGTGGTCGGTGCTGCGCTCGTGACGATGCTGTCGCCGGTCGGCGCTTCGGTGGTGTCCGGCTCGGTCGTCACCGATTCGACCGTTGCGGGCAACGTCTCAGCGACCGTCGTCGTGGCCTCGGTCGCAGGAACCGACTCGCCCGCCGTCGTGCTTGCCGAATCGTCGGAGCCTCCGCACGCCGCCGCGATGACGGTCAGGACGACGAGTGTGCCGACGAGGTTGCGGGTGACGTTGTCGCGCATGCCGCGATCCTTCCACGCTCCCGTTCACACGGCGGCGTAGGAAACGTCGAGCCGAGGGTGAGTGCCGTCGGCGACGACGGCGCGACCATCGTCGACCAACTTGGTCAGATGGGCGAGCACACTCCGGCCGGCGGGCTTGTGGAGCCGCTGGTCGACGTCGGTGTACAGCCGCAGCACGATCGACCCGACCGTGTCGCAGCCGTCGCGGAGCGCCTCGAGCACCTGGTGTTCCCGGTCGAGCCGATGATCGATGAGGTCGGCAACGAACGGCCCGGGGTTGCCGATGGGCGGGCCGTGCGTCGGGATCAACACGTCGTCGTGACGGCCGGCGACCGTCCGCAGCGAGTCGAGGTACGCGGCCATGTCGCCGTCGGGGGGCGACACGACCGTGGTGCTCCAACCCATGATGTGGTCGCCCGAGAACAGCGTGCGTGTGTCGCCGTCGTCGAGCGTGAAGCACATGTGGTTCGACGTGTGGCCGGGCGTGTGCAGCGCGGTCATCGTCCAGCCGTCGCCGTCGGCGACGATGTCACCGGTGCGCACGGCGACGTCGGGTGTGAAGCCGCGATCGATCGACTCCTCGATCGTCACTTCGTTGTCGGCCGCGGCGTCGGGGTCGTCGACCCGCTCCGGCTCCAGTTCGACGGGGTCGGGCCCGATGTCCCAACGATCGGCGAGATGCGGGCCGAACGCGATCGTCGGTGCGCCGGTCTCGGCCGCCAGCCAGCGCGACAACGGCGAGTGATCGGAGTGGCAGTGGGTGACGAGGATGGCCCGCACCGTCGCCCCGGCGAGCGCGCGGTGGAGCGCGTCACGATGGGCGTCGAGTTGAGGTCCGGGGTCGATCACCACCACATCGCGTTCGCCGACGACGTAGGTGCCCGTGCCGTGGTACGTGAACTTCGACGGGTTCTCCGCGATCACGCGCCGCACGAGTGGCGCCACCTGTTCCGGCTCGCCGTAGCTGAACGTGGTCGGGTCGAGCGTCAGGAACTCCACCTCAGACGCTCCGGCCGGTCGAGCCGCCGGGCGACCAGTCGAGGCCGGTCACCCGTCCCACTTCGCGACCGTGCCCCGTGACCGCCGGGCCGAGCGGCGCCGTTGCGATCGCGTCGACATCGACGCCGAGGGTGCGCAGGGCCTGCGCGGTCGCCGCCTGCCTCGCACCGTCGGCCCCGCTCGCGATCTTCAACGCGAAGGCCCGACCGTCGGCGAGCGCGCCGGCCATCACACCGTCGGCGCCGTCCTTCATCACGAGCCCCGGTACCGCCTGCATCCACAGGGTGACGTCGCGGGCGGCGCCGCCGACCAAGCCGGGGTGCCCGCTCATCGCGTCGGCGATCGAGGTACCGGTCGCCGCGATCTCGGCGAAGGATCGAGCGAGATCGGCGAGGCCGATCGCATGGGTGGGTGCGCCGCACCCGTCGACCCCGATGTGCGACACCGGAGCGCCGTGATGTTCGATCGACGCGGTGATCGCCTGCTGCAGCGGATGGGCTCGGTCGAGGTAGTCGTCGATCGGCCATCCGTTCACCATGCACGTCACGAGCATCCCTGCGTGTTTGCCCGAACAGTTCTGGTGCAACGCGGTCGGACCCTCCCCTCGACGGATCATGTCGATGCGCGCGTCCTCGGCGAGCGGGTAGGTCGGTGTGTTCCGCAACGCCGACTCGTCGAGTCCCACGGTCGACAGGAGTTGACCGACGACGGCCGTGTGCTCCGGCATCCCGTCGTGGCTTGCGCAGACGAGCGCGAGCAGCTCGTCGGGAACCGCCAGCCCGCAGCCGACCATGGCCGTGGCCTGCAGCGGCTTCAGCGACGACCGCGGATACACGACGACCGACGGATCGCCGACGCTGGCGATCAGCTCGCCTCCGGCACCGAGGGCGACCGCCGCTCCGTGATAGAGCGATTCGTCGTAGCCGCTCCTCGTCGCGACGGCGATCGGCTCGAACGCATCATCGAATCGGGTCATCGGCTCGATCGTTGCACGTCGGGCCGGCGGGTGGCGACGTCACGACTCGATGGGTTCGCCCGACTCCGTCGCGCCGATGCCGCCGGGTGCCGATCCGGCACGAGGGTCTGGAGGCGTCGTCCGCCGTGAGGCCGGCACGGCGGTGAGGTGGCTGTCGATCACGTCGTAACGCTGGCCCCACTCGCCGGCCAACGCCTGCATCATCGCCGCTGCAGGGAGGGCGAGGATCGCGCCGACGGCGCCGAGCAGCGACGCGCCGGCGAGCGCCGCTCCGAAGGCGACCGCAGGGTGCAGCTCCATGGTGCGAGCGGTGATGCGTGGCGCGAAGAAGTAGTTCTCGATCTGCTGGTAGATGACGATGAACCCGAGCACGATCGCCGCATTGAGCGGCGAGTCGAGGAACGTCAAGAGCGCGGGCAGGATGCCGGCGAGGTACGTGCCGACGACGGGAAGGAACTGGCTGACGAGGCCGACCCACAGCGCCAATGCGATCGGCGCCGGCGTGCCGATGGCCTGGAACACGATCCAGTGGAAGAACGCCGACAGCAGGGCGAGCAACGCCCGCGAGTAGAGATAGCCGCCGGTCTTGGTGATCGCCAGCTCCCAAGCCTGCAGCACCCGCGTCTGGCGTTGTGGCGGGAGCCGGGAGCACACGACCCGCCGCAGCCGGGGGCCGTCGGCCACGAGGTAGTAGGTGAAGAGGAGCACCGAGAGCCCTTGGAAGATCACGGCGACGACGGTGAGGGAGAGTCGCAGCGCCTCGTCGCTCTGTGACGAGATGAACTCCTGGACCCGGCCGTTCGGATCGTTGAACTCAGCGATCACGTCCTGGGCGTCGATCTCGGTGCCGAACGTGTCGTTGACGAAGTCGACGGTGTCGGTGATGTACTTGTCGGACTCGGAGAGCAGGTCGGCGACCTGGGTGCCGACCAACGTGCCGACCGCCCCGATGAACACGAGGAAGGCGATCAGCACGCCCATCAGGATCGTGATGGTGGCCCGACCGCGGCGCCAGCCGCGCAGCGCCATCCGGTTCACGCCGGGCTCGATCGCCAACGAGAGGAAGAGCGACACGAGCAGCAGCACGAACAGCGACGACAACCGGTGAAAGACATGGCGACCGGTGAACGTGAGGAGATAGCCGCCCCAGAACACCGCGATCGCGGGGATCACCCACCGGGGCATCCGGCGATCGGCCGGACGCGGATCGAGCGGCCGGCCTGACGCATCGAGCAGCTGGCGCTCCGAATCCGGGCCCGCCGGGTCGCCGCGACCCAGCTCGTCGACAGATTCTCCTGACACGCCCGGAGCGTACTCACGGGGCCGTGGCAGCATGAGGCAATGGTGAGGTGTCGAGTGGCGACGTGTCGTCGATGGTGAGGTCGTGGATCGGAGCGCAGGTACGCGAGCGCGTGGTCGGCCCGGACGGCGCCAGCCGGCGGGCCGAGCTGTTCGACGCACCCGAGGACGGCTGGTTCGAGCCGGGTTCACCGATCACGCGCGTGCACGGCGACGCGTCGATGTTCATCGGCGGCCTGCGGGCGCTGTTGCTGCAGTCGCTGCACCCGTTGGCGATGGCGGGTGTGGCGCAGCACTCGGACTTCCGCGTCGATCCGTGGGGGCGACTGCAGCGGACCGCTGACTTCATCGCCGCGACGACGTTCGGACCGGTGCCCGAGGCCGAGCGAGCTGTCGAGCTGGTGCGGCGCGTCCATCGCCACGTCACGGGCGTGGCACCGGACGGACGGCCATACGCGGCGACGGATCCGCATCTGTTGCGGTGGGTCCACCTGGCCGAGATCGACAGCTTCCTCGCCGCCCACGATCGCTACGGGGTCGAGCCGCTGCACGGCGCCGATCGCGACGAGTACGTCGCACAGGCAGCGGTCGTGGCGGGACGCCTCGGAGTGCCGGCTCCGCCGACGAGCGAGCGTGGCCTGCGCGACCAACTGCGCTCGTACCGCGGCGAACTGGCGGGAACGCCGGCGGCACGCGACGCGGCGCGCTATCTCCTCGTGCAGCCTCCGCTCCCCCTCGCCGCGCGGCCAGCGTACGGCGTGATCGCCGCGGCGGCCGTGGCGCTCATGCCGGCGTGGACCCGCCTCCCGCTCCGGCTCCCGTGGCTCCCTGTCGTCGAGGCCGTCGCGGTCCGCCCGGCCGGCGACGTCGTCACCCGCACCATCCGCTGGGCCCTCTCCCCCGCCCCGTGACAATCCACGTTTGCGTCGGGATCTGGTCACACCTGCCGGTGCCAGATCCCGACGCAAACGATGATTTCGGGGGCTCAGCCGGTCTGGATGGCGGCGGTGAGGGCTGGGGCGAGATCGCCGTTCGGGGCCACGGTGACGCCGGCTGCGAGCTCGAGCCAGGAGGCCATCGATCTGAGTTCGGCAGCGAGTTCGTCCGCGACCTCCGCATGGTCGACACTGGGTTCGGTGAAAGCACCCTGAACGAGCAGCCGGCCCGTCGGGCGGTCGGCCTTGAGGTCGACGCGGCCCACGAGCCGATCGCCGAGCAGGAACGGCAACACGTAGTAGCCGTACCGCCGCTTCGGCTTCGGCACGTAGATCTCGATCCGGTAGTGGAAGTCGAACAGCCGGAGCGCCCGCGGACGGAACCACACCACCGGATCGAACGGGCTGAGCAGTGCTCGGGCGCGCACCCACCGGGGCGTGGCCGCGACGGGATGCAGATACGCGGGCTTGGTCCATCCTTCGACCGATGTCTCGACGAGGCGACCTTCCTCCACGAGCTCGGCCACGAGCGCGCGGCAGACCGTGGGTTTCTGGCGGTGGTAGTCGGCGAGGTCCTCGACGGTGCCGATGCCGTGATGCCGAGCGGCGAGCACGAGCAGGTTCTTGCGCGCCTCGTGTTCGTTCGGCGTGGGCATCGACAGGATCCGTGCCGGGATGACCCGCTCGGTGAGGTCGTACACGCGCGCGAAGTCGGACGGCCGTCGGACCGCCGTCAGCACACCGGCGTTCAGGAGGTGTTCGAGCGCGACCTTGCCGTCGTCCCAGTCCCACCACGTGCCCTTCGGGCCCACGCGCTGCTGCAGGTCATTGGCCACGAGCGGACCGTCGTCGCGGACCCGTGCCAGCACCTCGTCGATGAACCGAGGGCGGTCACGCTGGATCGCCGCGACGGCCTTCCAGCGATGATCCCGCTCCATGTACCAGCGCAGGTTCGGATGCAGTTCGACCGGCACGTGGCACGCTTCGTGGACGTTGAACTCGAACAGCTCGTGCGCCGCCGTCGCGTCGCCGATCAGCGTCCGCGGGTGCGGCCCGAGCCGCGCGAACAGCGGCAGCTCCTGGCTGCGCACGAGCACGTTGACGGAGTCGATCTGGACGAGACCCATGCGGTCGACGGCGCGCCGCAGGTGTCGACGATCGACGCGACCGCGCGGCGCTGGGTCGTTGAAGCCCTGGGCAGCGAGCGCGATGCGGCGCGCCTGCGGGCGGGAGATGGCGGCGGTCCGCGCCATCGAGCGCCGCGACCGTCAGTCGGCGACGGTGATGGCGACGGAGTTGATCACCACGTCGGTCTTCGGCTTGTCGCCGCCGCCGGTCGCTACGCGCTGCATCTCGTCGACGACGTCGAGGCCCTTCACGACCTGGCCGAACAGGCTGTACTGCGGCGGCAGGCCGACGCCCGACGGGCCGGACACGATGAAGAACTGGCTGCCGTTGGTGTGCGGGCCGGCGTTGGCCATGGCGACCGAGCCGATCTGGTACTCGCGGGGCTTGGGCAGCTCGTCGTCGAAGCGGTAGCCGGGGCCGCCGCGACCGGTGCCGGTCGGGTCGCCGCCCTGGCACATGAAGCCGTTGATGATCCGGTGGAAGATCACACCGTCGTAGTAGTGATGAAGCGCGAGGAACACGAAGTTGTTGACCGTGTTCGGTGCCTTCAGCGCGTCGAGGGCGATGACGATCTCACCGAGCGTCGTGTCGAGCGTGGCCGTGTACCGCTTCGACGGATCGATGCCCACCTCCGGGGCCTCGGGGAACTGTTGGGTCTTGGGAGCCGAACCGTCGAACGGTGGGAACGTCGTTGCCATGCCGTGGACCATATCGGCACCACCACAGCCGAGGAAAGCGCCAGCGAGGAGGTGCCGCGGCGCCCGCGCCGACCAGCCCTCCCAATCGCCTCCGCCACAACGAACTTTGCGGATCTGCTGACCCCGGCGGTGGCCAGATCCGCACAGAACCGCGATCGGGCCGCCGAGCCAATGGTTTCAGTTGCGCTGGTTGTAGCTCGCGATCAGGGCGTCGGACTGGGCGGCGGCCGCGCTCAGTGAGGTGGCGACGTCGGCGCCGCCCAGGATCGCCGCCACTGCGTTCGCCGTCGCCACACGGACCTCGCGTTGCGGGCCGAGCACCGGTGACAGCGACGCCACGCCCTCCACACTGGTGAGCAGCTGGTCGTACGGGACCTTGAAGCGGGGGTCGGTCGCATACGTCGTGGCGAGCGGTTCGAGCTCGACGGAGTCGCTGCGCACGGGCACATACCCGGTCTCCGACGCCCAACGGGACTGGATCTCCGCGCTCACGAGGTAGGTGATGAAGTCCCACGCGGCCGCGGTCTCGGCGTCGCCCTTGCCGTCGACGATCCACAGCGACGCACCACCGACCTGGACGCCCGGCGTATCGCTCGGCCCGGGCATCGGCCCGACCCCGATGTCGTCGACGGTGAGACCCGGTGCGATCCCGCCGCCGAGAGCGGCCACGACACTGCCGAGAGCAGCGGAGGTGCCGATGGTCATGGCGCCGGGGGACGCGGGATCGATCATCTTCAAGAACCCGTCCTGGCCGCCGGGGTTGTCGCCCACCGTCACCGCCAGCCCGTCGTTGACCATCGACTGCACGAACGTCAGCAGGTCGATGCCGGTCTGGCCGTCGTACAGCACGCGCGTCGCGGGCGCGATCCGCCCGTTGCCGTTGTCGGCGTACAGCTCACCCGCCCGGCCGAACCACTGCTCGACGAACCAGCCGCCGCCGGAGTCGGCGCCGGAGTCGACGACCCAGCCGTACGCCGCGGCGCCGCTGTCGACGATCGTCTGCGACATCGTGCGCAGCTCGTCGAGCGTGATCGGCGACACGTCAGCGTCGAGACCGGCCGCCTCGAACATCTTGCGGTTGTAGTACAGGACGGGGTTGCTGACGTTGAACGGCATCGACCACTGGATGCCTTCGAAGGTGTACGCGTCGAGCGTGCGTTCGAGGAATGCGGACGTGTCGTAGCCGCTGTCCTGCAGGCATGCCTCCATCGGGATCAACGTGCCCGATTGGGCGAACGACTGGAGCGTGTACTCGGGGAACTGGATCAGCGTGGGTCGGCTGCCTTGGCTCGACTGGATGTACTTGTCGATCGCCGCGTTGTAGCTCGTCTGGTTCTGGAGATCGATGCGCACGCGGTCCTGGCTCGCGTTGTACTCGTCGGTGAGCGCGATCAGCGACGCCTCGAGCTCGTTGGCCATACCGTGCCAGAACGTGATCTCGACCGGACCGGTCGCATCGTCGAGCGCGCCGGTCGGGCAGTCGGGGTAGTCGGCGAGCGGCGACACGGTCGTGGTCGGCCCGACGGTCGATGGCGCCTCCACCGAACTCACCGGATCCGCCGGGTCGGGTTCGCCCGGCGCGCTCCCGCCGGCCGGCGTGGTCGAGGCGGGGAGAGTCGCGGGCGGGAGTGTGACCGGGGGATCGTCCATGCCGGCCTGCAATGCCGACCTGCCGGACCCGCACGCTGCGAGCACACCAGCCGCCGCCACGGCCAGGGCTACGCCACGGTGGCGGGTCATCCCTTCACCGCCCCTGCAGTGAGGCCGCGGACGAGTTGGCGTTGGAACACGAACAGGGCGATGAAGATCGGGATGGCGGCGATCACCGTGCCGGCCATCACGAGGTTCGGTTGGTCGACGTTGGCCTTGCTCAGCAACCTCAGGCCGCTCTGCACCGTGTTCATGTCCTGCTCGGTCACCACGATGTTGGGCCACAAGTACTGGTTCCACGCACCGAGGAAGCTGAACAGCGCGAGCGCGCCGAGTGTCGGCCGCACGAGCGGCACGGCAACGTGGCGGAGGAAGCCGAGGTGGCCGACGCCGTCGATCGATGCCGCGTCGAGCAGGTCACGCGGCAAGGTCATGAACACCTGGCGCAGCAGGAAGATCCCGAATGCGGTGGCGAGGAACGGCGCCGACAGGCCGATGAACGTGTTGACCCAGCCGAGACCGTCGATCGTCTGGAAGTTGACGACCACCGTCGCTTCCGCAGGGACGAGCAGGGTGGCGATGAACACGACGAACAGCACCCGCTTGCCGGGGAAGTCGAGGATGGCGAACGCGTACGCGGCGAGCACGGAGGTGACGACCTGGAACACCGTCACGATCACGGCCACGACGAGCGAGTTCAGCAGGTACCGCCCCAACCGCCCCGAGGTCCACGCGTCGGCGAACACCTCGAGGGTGAACCCGGTGGGGACGAGCGGGTTCTTCAGCACCTCGTCTCCCGGCTTCAGGGACGCGATCACCGTGGTGTAGATCGGGAACAGCACGACCACGCTCACCACCACGAGCAGCCCGTACCGGCCGACGCGCCGCCAGCCGACGGGTTCGTCGAAGCCCTGGACGCGGTTCCTCGGCCCCCGGAGCAGGTCCGGTTCGGCGCCGGGCCCCTCCGGTTCGATGCCCTCGGCTGTCAGATCGATCGCCATCGTCAGTCTCCGTAGTGGACCCGTCGGCCGATGCCCGCGAGCTGCAGCCCGGACAGCGCGAGCAGGATCAGGAACAGCAGCACCGCGGCGCCGGCCTGGAGGCCGACGTCGTTGCGGATCGGCGAGTTCTGCCCGTAGATGAAGTACGGGATGGTCGTGGTCGG
Source organism: uncultured Ilumatobacteraceae bacterium (assembly GCA_964651825.1). GTDB lineage: Bacteria > Actinomycetota > Acidimicrobiia > Acidimicrobiales > Ilumatobacteraceae > Sva-07. The sequence continues at coordinate 37,441 of CAZYWK010000006.1, forward strand.
GTTGTCCGGTTGCGGGCCGCCGCCCGTGAGCAGGTCGATCTCACCGTAGGCCTGGAAGGCGCGCGTCGTGGTGACGATGACGACGAACAACAGTGTCGGGCCGAGCATCGGCACGGTGATCGACCAGAACCTGCGGATGCCGCCGGCGCCGTCGACGGCCGCTGCCTCGTGCAGGTCGCGAGGGATCGACTGGAGCCCGGCGGTGACCAGGATGAACGTGAAGCCGAGGTTGGCCCAGACGCTCGACATCGCCACGGCGACGAGCGCCGTGTCGGGGTCCTGCAGCCATCCCGGGTCCTTCACCGAGGGGAACAGGCTGTTGAACCAGCTCATGTTGGCCAGCGCTCCGACCGACGGTTGGAGCAGGAACAGCCACATCAGGCTGGCGACGGCAACCGAGGTCGCGACCGTCGAGGAGAACACGGTGCGGAACGCGCCGATGCCGCGCAGGTACTTGTCGGCGAGCACTGCCAAGCCGACTCCGAGGACCAGGCCGAGTGGCACGGTGATGAGGGCGAAGCGCAACGTGACACCGAGGGCGTTCTGGAACTCGATGCTGCGGAACAGATCGACGTACTGGTCGAGCCCGTTCGACACGCAGTTGTTGCCGAAGTTGTCGCAGCGCTGCTGACCGAGCCACATCGCCCGACCGAGCGGATACAGCACGAAGAGGCCGAGGATCACCGCCGACGGCAGGATCATCGCCATCGCCAGCGGGAAGTCGGCCCAACGCCGCCCTGATCGCCGGTCGTCTGCCATTGGTCGCTCACCCTATTCGTGCGCATCCGTGCGGAGGGTGGACGACACGTGAACGAATTAGGGTGCCCGGTGATGAGCGACACGGCTGAGCCCGACCGCGCCGACCTCGACCTGATCGAACGCGACCTCCGCGACGTGGAATCCACGCTGGCCCGGCTGGCCGACGGGACGTACTGGACCGAGCATCCCGACGCGCCGTCCGATCCGGCGACCGACGGCTGATGCAGCGCAAGGCCGCCGCCGTCCCGGTTGCCTCGCTCGTGACCGCCGCGTCGCTCGTGGCGCTCGCGGCCGGTCTCGCCGCCGCCGCCCAGCGCGCCAGGTCGTCGCCACTCACCAGCCGATTCGCCCGCTCGGCCAAGATCTGGAAGCTGTCGGCGCGCAACTCCACCCGTTACGCGGTGTCGAGGGTGCGCGGCTTCGGCAGCCCGGAGGAACGTCGCGCGGAGCTCGACGAGCAGTTCGCGATCCGCACGGCGGAAGACGTCGCCAAGGAGCTCGGCGAGATGAAGGGCGTGCTGATGAAGGCCGGTCAGCTCATCAGCTTCATCTTCGAGGCCCTGCCCGAGGAGGCCCAGGACGCGCTCGCCACGCTGCAGGCCGACGCCGCGCCGATGGCGCCGACGCTCGCCGCCAACGTCGTGAAGACCGACCTCGGCCGCGCCCCCGAGCGGGCGTTCCTGGAATGGGGCGACATGCCCGTCGCCGCGGCGTCGATCGGCCAGGTGCACCGAGCGGTCACCCACGACGGTCGCGACGTCGCGGTCAAGGTGCAGTACCCGGGCGTGCGGGAGGCGATCGAGAGCGACCTCGACGCCGCCGAGATGATGTACGCCATGTTCTCGGCGATGATGCTGAAGGGCCTCGACGCGAAAGGCCTCGTCGACGAGCTGCGGGCCCGGATGCGCGAAGAGCTCGACTACCGGCTCGAAGCGCGCAACATCGCCGAGTTCGAGGAGCGCTTCCGCGGCCACCCGTGGGTGCGCATCCCCAAGCTCGTACCCGAGCTCAGCACCGAGCACGTCCTCACCACCGAGTGGATCGACGGGATGAGCTTCGACGAGTTCCGCAGGAACGAGTCGTACGAGACCAAGCAGCGCGCCGGAGAGGTCGTGTGGCGGTTCGCCCAGAACGCGATCTTCCGTCACGGCATCTTCAACGGCGATCCGCATCCCGGCAACTACAAGTTCCACCACGACGGCAGCGTGTCGTTCCTCGACTACGGCCTCGTGAAGCGCTGGACGCCGGGTGAGTGGGACGGCCTGCGCCCGACGATGGATGCCATCATCGTCGAGCGCGACCCCGAACTGCTCGTGCAGCGGATGGAGAGCTCGGGCTTCCTGCGGTCCGGTCACGGCCTCGACGCGAACCTCGTCTACGACTACGTGTCGAGCCCGTACACGCCGTACCTGAGCGATGAGTTCACGTTCACCCGTGACTGGATGCGCGACACGCTCGGGGTGATCTTCGACGTGCAGGGTCCGCACGGCCCGGTGATCGAGCAGCTCAACATGCCGGCCAGCTTCGTGATCCTCGACCGCGTCGTGTGGGGCGTCAGCGCGATCCTCGGCAAGCTCGAAGCGCACGGCCCGTGGCGGGCGATGCTGATGGAGTACACCCACGACGGCCCCCCCGCCACCGACCTCGGCGCCGCCGAAGCCGCCTGGAAGAACGGATTGGAACGTCCGATCAATCCGTAGGGGAGGTCGGCAACTACGGTCTCGCCGATGACGTCCGCGACCGAAGCATCGTCCGACACTCCAGCTACTCCGTCGACGGTGCGGGCGCCGTTCGCGCCGTGGGATCGACGCGACCTGCCCGGGTCGTTCGACGTGGCCGAGACCGCACGGCGCGTCGGCCACTACAAGTGGACCGAGATGAAGCTGTTCGAGGCGCTCGGCGGATGGATCGCCACGATCCCCGAGCTCGACGTGAAGATGCGCCTCGGCACCCACTGCTACCACCACGCCTGGCACGCCGACCTCTGGCACAAGCGGCTGCCCGAGCTGCGCGAGATGAAGCCCGAACGGCTGACGGTGCCGGCCAACGAGGCGATGGAGCGGTTCGTCGAGGCGATGACCGAACCCGAAGCACCGGAGCTCACGATCGAGAAGCTCGTCGGCGTCTACCGCGTGCTGATCCCGCGCTTCATCGCCGCGTACACGTACCACCGCAACAACACGAGCGAGATCACCGACGCGCCGACGATCCGCACGATCAAGTTCATCCTCCAGGACGAGTTCGACGACTGGCGCGACGGCGAGATGATGCTCCAGTCGCTGATCACCACACCCGAGCAGGTGCAGCGGGCGGCCGATCACCAGGCCAAGCTGGAGGCGATCATGGTCGAAGCGGGCGGGATCACCGGACCGGGTAGCATCGGGTGAACATTCGAACACCGTTCCAACCAGCACAACGGCACTGCGACAGCAACGAGTACGGGGGTACGTGATGCGTCAGTTCTTTCCGGTCGAAGACCTCGCCCGCGACGAGCGGTTCGTGCAGACGAACATGGCCGAACGCATGCAGGACGTGCGCACGCCGCGCATCCGTGACGCGGCCGCCAGCGGCACCCGTTCCACCGCGAAGAGCCGTGCGGCATCCGCCCGCCTCACGCCCGACCGTCCCGACGCGTCCGACGCCGCCCGCTCGCTGATGCACGGGATCATGGTCGGCGAGATCCAGGCCCTCGAAGGGGCCGGACGAACCGCCCACGATTTCGCCACCGGCGACGGCACGAACGACACGATCCCGTTCGAGCTCAAGCTCGACATGGCCCGCCAGGCGTGGGACGAAGCCCGCCACGTGGAGATCAGCGTGAAGCTGTCGGACTGGATGGGCACCGAGCTCGGCCAGTTCGCCGAGAACACCGTGCTGTTCCAGGCCGCCTGCTCGAACGACCCGGTGCTGCGCCTCGCCGGCGTCAACCGCGCCCTCGAAGGCCTGGCGATCGACGTGTTCACGCAGATGAAGGAGTTCGGCGACATCGCCGGCGACCCGTACCTCGAGTTCTGCGAGGACTGGATGCTGGCCGACGAGGTGACCCACGTGAAGATGGGCTCCGACTGGCTCCGCAAGGTCACCGAGAAGGATCCCGAGCGGCGGGCCAAGGCGCTCGAGTTCCAGCAGGTCGTCGACAAGCTGTTCAGCTTCGGTGGTTCGCGCAGCGACAGCGACGAGAGCCCGATCGGCCTCGCCCGCCGGTTCCGTGAGCTCGCCGGGTTCACCGACGACGAGGTCGACGACATCGCGCAGATGGGCTACGACGCACTCCAGGAGCGCAAAGCCGCCGTCCGCCTCGCCCAGGAAGCCGCCGGCGCCGTCGCCGCAGTCTGACCGCGCCGATGCCCGTTCACCGCCGATCGCCCTGATGGATACCCGCACCGAACGCTCGAAGGTCGACGTCGCACCCGAGGAGTTCAAGCTCGTCAAGTACGACGCCGCCGAGATCGCCGAGGTCGCCGCCGACCTCGCCGCACGCATCGGTCTCGCCAACCCGATCCGCATCGTCGTCGACGAGACCACCCCGATGGCCCGGATGGCCTCGACGATCGACGGCACGTCGTCGGACGCGCTCGTCACCATCCACGCCGAGAGCGGCGCGCTCGAGGACACCAAGAACTTCACCAACTTCAACCGCCATCACGCCGAACTCTCGCTCGGTCGGATGCTGCTGCGCTCCCACGACCGGTTGCGTCCCGACTTCGCCGAGGCGCCCGACGACGACTCGCTGTCCCTGCGGCAGGAGGCGGCCTGGAACACCTACGTCAACGGTCGGCTCGAACGGCTCGGTGTGAAGGTCAACCGCCAACGCTGGAAGTACAACCACCGCAACCGGTTCGGCTTCACCGACGACTCCGACGCCGAGTTCGAGCGCCTCTGGGCGGCCGACGATCTCAGCTGGTCCGACCTCGACCCCGGCGACTGACCGCGAGCGGTCCGACGGCGGGGTGCTTCCAGCCGATGCCGGCGACCTTGCCCGACGGCGGCCAGTGGTCGTCGCGGCTGTAGGCCCACCACTCGAGCGGATTGAGGTAGTAGGCGTACGTCTCGACCACCTTGCCGACAGGCTCGCGGCGATGGCGTGCCGCCCAGGCAACCGAACCGACCGCCGCCGCAGCCACCGTCCAACCCACGTAGACGACCGGATAGAGCGGCCCGAGCCAGCGGGCCTGCCAGATGTGCACGTCCTCGTGGTCGGTCACGAGCCGTGCCCGGCGGGGCTTCGAGGTGTCGCCCGCGCCGCTCACCACGTTGCCGAGCGTGATGGCGAACCCGCGGCGAGGCTGAAAGCCGCGTTGATACACGTGTCGATTGCGACGCCGGCTCAGCTCGGCCACGAACCCGCCGCGCGTGGCCGCGCCGACGGCGTTGGCGAACAGTCCGGCCGCGGTCATCGGTGACGCCCACGTGGAGTCGAGCACGAACGCGCCGACCCCCCGGATCGATCGCCACTCGTAGACGCTCCGCCAGCCCCCCACCGCTCCGTTCATCCCGGCGACGATCCCGATCGGCACGGCGATCCCGAACGGCCAGCCGGCCAGAGCCCCGAGTGCGGCCCCGGACGCGCCGACGGCGGCAGCCTCGATCGGGCTGCCGCCATCGGGAGCGGACATCGTTCGGCGTCGGTTCGGATCAGTTGCGCAGGTACGAGAGCAGGCGCAGGATCTCGAGGTACAGCCACACGAGTGTGACGACGAGGCCGAGGGCAGCGACCCATTCGTACGTCTTCGGCATGCCGGCGTTGGTCGCCCGCTCGATGAAGTCGAAGTCGAGCGCCAGGTTCGCCGCGGCCAAGCCGCACACGAAGACCGAAAAGGCGATGCTCATGGCCATGTTGTCGCCGTTGAGGAACGGCAGCGACCCACCGAACAGGCTGAAGATGAAGGAACCGAGGTACAGCACCATGATGCCCATCGTGGCGAAGATGACGGTCCGGCGGAACCTGTCGGTGACCTTGATGATCCGGGTGCGGTAGAGCACCAGCATCACGGCGAACACCGACGCCGTGGCGAGGACCGCCTGGAGCACGATGCCGTTGTAGAACGTCTCGTAGCCCTTCGAGATCGCGCCGACGGCGAAGCCGTAGCCGATCGCGTAGACCGGTCCGAGGACCTTCGCCAGCGCCGGCTTGCGCATCGCCACGATGACCGCGATGAATCCGACGACGATGCCGACGAACCCGAGGGCCGGGAACTGATAGGTCTCGACCTGGACGCCGTTCTCCAGCGTCATGGTCGGGCCGTCGGCGGCGTTCCAGCCGAACGCGGCGGCGGCGAGGAGGATGATGAGCAGGACCGCCGATGCGCTGATCGTGCCGTTGATGGTCATGGCCTTCTGCCACGACGAGATGGGTCCATCGGTGATGGGCGTCGGCGAGACGTGCGTCCCCGCTTGTGGCGCACCCCATCCGTTCTGGTTCTGCGATGCCGCTTTGAACGACTCTTCGTTGAAAACTGGATTTGGCATGGTCAGGAGATCCTACCCCTCGTCACACTTTCGGGTCACGCGACACTGATCTACTGTCATGGCCTTCTCACCTTCTGCGGCCCGTTTCAGCGCAGGTCGTGAGCGCTGGTCGCCTCCCAGAGATCGATCACCGGTGGAGCGCTGAGCAGGCCGGTGCAGGCCGTCGCCATCTCGACCATGACCGCCGAGTCGAAGTGTTCGCGCTGGCGAGCGGCCGAGTCCCACTTCTCGATCACGAGGTGGCGCGTGCGGTGGGTGACGCTCGAGATCAGATCGATGTTCCGGCAGCCGGGTTCCATCCGGGCCAGCACGACGTACTTGGCGAGCGTCGCGAGGAGTTCGTCGTCGCTGTCGGCGCCGGCGCGCGCGTCGAACTGCATGGTGACCACGACCAATTCGACGTCATCGCTCATCCCGATACTCCCCTCTCCGGTCATCTCGACAAGCGATATCGCGGCTCGCGCGGCGCGCGCGGGTTGGTCGAGTGAACCTCGTCGGTATCGTGACCGCTGTCATGTGACCTCCGTCGTCGGTGAATCCTTCGAGTTCCTCGAGGGCGGCGCCGGTTCGATCATGCACGACAGATTCGCACGCTGAATCAATCGCAAACGTCATCGCGCCGACGGGGCCTCCGGGTCGCTTCGGTGCCGACTCACACTAGGGAGCTGCCGGTGGCCAAAGATCGCGTCGATCGAGACGACGAAGACCTCGTCCGTCTCTACCTCACCGACATCGGGCAGTACACACTGCTCACGAAAGACGACGAGGTGCGGCTGGCGAAGGCGATCGAAGCAGGCAACGAGGCGCTCGCCGAGCTCGACGTCGCCGGCAAGGAGATCACCCCGACCCGCAAGCGTGAGCTGCGTCGCACCGCTCGCCAGGGCGAGGAAGCCGAGCGCCAGTTCGTGCAGTCGAACCTGCGCCTCGTGGTGTCGATCGCCAAGAAGTACCAGGCGTCCGGCCTGCCGCTGCTCGACCTGATCCAGGAGGGCAATCTCGGGCTGATGCACGCCGTCGAGAAGTTCGACTGGCGCAAGGGCTTCAAGTTCTCCACGTACGCCACGTGGTGGATCCGTCAGGCGATCACCCGCGGCATCGCCAACACCGGCCGCACGATCCGTCTGCCCGTCCACGCCGGCGACACGCTCGCGCGGCTGCAGAAGGCGCGTTCGCGCCTCGAGCTGAAGTACGGCCGTCCGGCCACGCTCGCCGAGCTGGCGCGCGAGGTCGAGATGCCCGAGGACAAGGTCACCGAGGCGCTGCGCTTCGCCGCCGAGCCGCTGTCGCTGTCGGAGCCGCTGCGTGAGGACGGCGATGCCGAGCTCGGCGACGTGGTCGAAGACCGCTCGGCCGAATCGCCGTTCGAGGTTGCCGCCACCGCGCTGCTGCCCGAGGAGATCGCCCGCCTGCTGGCGCCGCTCGACGAGCGCGAGCGCGAGATCCTCAAGCTCCGCTTCGGTCTCGACCGTGGCGAACCGCGCACGCTCGAAGAGGTCGGTGAGCACTTCAACCTCACGCGTGAGCGCATCCGCCAGATCGAGGCCCGCGCGATGAGCAAGCTGCGCCACCCCTCGAGCGACACCGGCGCCCGCGACCTCCTCGCGGTCTGACGCAAGCCGTCGATGGACGACATCGACATTCGCACGGTCGAGCCACACGAACGACGCCGTGCCGCTGACGCGTTCCGCACCGCACTGCTGTCCGGGGCCGCCAGCGACGAGATGATGGCGTCCGGTGAGGCGTCGTGGAACGATGGCGACTGGCTCGGTGCGTGGGACGGTGATCGCTGCGTCGGCAACCTCGGTGCGTTCCGGTTCGACACGACGGTGCCCGGCGGTGCCCGCCTCGCCACCGCGGGCTACTCGCGCGTCGGCATCCTGCCGACCCACACCCGGCAAGGTCTCTTGACCCAGTTGATGCAGCGCAGCCTGCGCGAAGCACGCGAGCGCGGCCAGATGCTCGCGTCGCTGCGCGCCAGCGAAGCCCCGATCTACGGCCGCTTCGGCTTCGGCCTGGCCGGTGACTTCGTCGCGGCGCACATCGACAACACGCGCACCCGCCCGTTGCGCGGTGCTCGGGCGACCGGGTCGATGCGGCTGCTGCAGTTCGACGAGGTCCTCGAGGTCGTGCCCCCGCTGTACGACCGGGTCGCCCGTCGATGGGTGGGCACGATCCGTCGCCCCGACTGGATGTGGCAGCGCTATCTGAAGGGGGCGACCGAACCGGCGTCGGAGCCGTTCGGCAAGGGCGAATTCGTCGCCGTCCACACCGATGTCGACGGCGTCGACGACGGGTACGTGCACTACGAGACCGAGCTCAAGGAAGACTTCGCCACAGCGTTCGCCGGCACCGGCACGATCCACGATCTGTGGGGTGCGACTCCCTCGGTCGAGTTGGCACTGTGGCTGTACCTGTTCGACATCGATCTCGTGAAGTCGTGGCGGGCGTCGGAGCGTCCGGTCAACGACCCGATCCGCCGAGCCCTGTTCGACGTGCGCGCTTACGAGACGCGTCAGGTGACCGACGAGCAATGGTTCCGGCTGCTCGATGTCGACGCGGCGCTGACCGCACGGACCTATGGCCCCTGCAACGAGGGCGTCACGATCGCGGTCACCGACCCGCTGTTCGAACAGAACGACGAGCGCTGGTCGATCACGAGCGCCGGTGCCGTCACGACCACGGACCCGGCCGACGTGGTGGTCGACATCACGTCGCTGTCGACCACCTACCTCGGCAACGTGGGCTGGAATGACCTGGCGGCATCGGGGCTCCTGCCCACCGACGTGGCGTCCGACGTGCTCGATCGCCTCGACGCCCTGTTCACGGTCCGCCCGGCCGGCTACTCCTGCAGCTTCTTCTAGTTTGCGAGGCCTCACGGCGAGTCTCGACGCAACGAGGGAGTTGCGCAACGCCGCGAGCGGGCGAACCGGACCGACTCACGGGCCGGAGAAGACTCCGTCGGTGATGTTGTCGGTGCGGGAGAGGTAGGCGACCTTGGGGTCGTAGGTGTTGCCGCCTTCCTCTTCCCAGCGAGCGATCTCGGCGCGGCCGACGACGAACCAGTGGACCTCGTCGGGGCCGTCCGCGAGGCGCAGCGTGCGCTGCGAGGCGTAGAGATCGGCGAGCGGCGTCCACTGCGACACGCCGGTGGCGCCGTGGATCTGGATCGCCTGGTCGATGATCTCACACACCCGGATCGGCACCATCGCCTTCACCGCGCTCACCCACACGCGCGCCTCGGCGTTGCCGAGCTCGTCCATCGCCTTGGCCGCAGTGAGCACCATGCGCCGCATCGACTCGATCTCGATGCGGGCCTGGGCGATCATCTGCACGTTGCCGCCGAGGTTCGACAGGCGCTTGCCGAACGCCTCACGCGTGAGGCCGCGCTTGACCATCAGTTCTATCGCCCGCTCTGCCGCACCGATCGAACGCATGCAGTGGTGGATGCGACCCGGCCCGAGCCGCACCTGGGAGATCTCGAACCCACGGCCTTCGCCGAGCAGCACGTTCTCGTACGGCACCCGCACGTCGTTGAAGCGGATGTGCATGTGCCCGTGGGGGGCATCATCCTTGCCGAACACGTGCATCGGGCCCAGGATCTCCACACCCGGCGTGTCGGTCGGCACCAGGATCTGCGACTGCCGCTGATGCGGCGCCGCATCCGGGTTGGTCTGCACCATCGTGATCATGATCTTGCAGCGCGGGTCGCCAGCACCCGAGATGTAGTACTTCTCGCCGTTGATCACCCACTCATCACCGTCACGCACCGCCCGGCACTCGACGTTCTTCGCGTCCGACGACGCCACGTCGGGCTCGGTCATCGCGTACGCCGAGCGGATCTCACCGGTCAGCAGCGGCTCGAGCCACTGCTGCTTCTGCTCCGGTGTGCCGACCCGTTCCAGCACCTCCATGTTTCCGGTGTCGGGCGCCGCGCAGTTCATCGACTCCGATGCCAGCGGGTTCTTGCCGAGCTCCATCGCGATGTACGCGTAGTCGAGGTTCTTCAGACCTTCGCCGGTCTCGGCGTCGGGCAGGAAGAAGTTCCACAGGCCCTGCGCCTTGGCCTTGTCCTTCAGCGAACCCAACAACTCCAACTGGCCCTCGCCGTACGACCAGCGATCCGCCCGGTTCTCACCCAGCCGGAAATACTCGGCGGTGACCGGCTCGACCTCCTCTGCGATGAACTTCTTCACCGCGTCGTACAACGGGCGGGCGCCCTCGGACATCCGCAGGTCGAACATCTCCACAGTCGATTCGAGACCAGCCATCTACAACTCCTGTTCGTCGGGGGATCAGATCCTCTCCGCTCGAACTTAACGACCGAGCGTCGAACGGGCCGCACCGGTGAGGCGAACCGCGTGCGTTCGGGGTCGTGCGTTTGGGGACGGGGCCAGAACGAACGGGTCGTGCGTTTGGGGACGGGGCCGGAACGAACGGGGTCAGGCGGTGTCGATGGCGGCGGCGGTTCCGAGGCCGAGCTCGGCGATCGACTGCTCGCGCATGTCGACCTTGCGCACCTTGCCGGTGACGGTCATCGGGAACTCGTCGACGACCTTCACGTACCGCGGCACCTTGTAGTGCGCGATCCGGCCCGAGCAGAACTCGCGGACGGTGTCGAGGTCGACCGTCGCGCCCGCACGTGGCTTGATCCACGCCATCAGCTCCTCGCCGTAGCGGGCGTCGGGCACGCCGATCACCTGGACGTCCTCGACGTCGGGGTGCGTGTACAGGAACTCCTCGATCTCGCGCGGGTAGATGTTCTCGCCACCGCGGATCACCATGTCCTTGATGCGTCCGACGATGTTGACGTAGCCGTCGTCGGCCATCACGCCGAGGTCGCCGGTGTGCATCCAGCCGTCGGCATCGATCGCCGCCTCGGTCCGCTCGGGATCGTTCCAGTAGCCCGTCATCACCGAGTAGCCCCGGGTACAGAACTCGCCGGTCTCGCCGCGGGCCAGCGTCTCGCCGGTCGACGGGTCGGCGATGCGGATCTCCACGTGGGGATGGGCCTGCCCGACGGTGCCCGTCTGATGTTCGAGCGTGTCGCCCCGGAGCGTCTGCGTCGACACCGGCGACGTCTCGGTCATGCCGTAGCAGATGGTCACGTCGGCCATGTGCATCCGGTCGATGCACTGCTTCATCACCTCGACCGGGCACGGCGAGCCGGCCATGATCCCGGTCCGCAGGCTCGACAGGTCGAACTCGGCGAAGCGCTCGTGCCCGAGCTCGGCGATGAACATCGTCGGCACGCCGTACAGCGCCGTGCACCGCTCGGACTGCACCGCCTGCAGGACGGTGAGCGGGTCGAACGCGTCGTTCGGGATCACCATCGTGGCGCCGTGGGTGGTGCAGCCCAGGTTGCCCATCACCATGCCGAAGCAGTGATAGAAGGGAACGGGGATGCACACCCGGTCGGCGCTCGTGAAGCCCTGGAGCGCGGCGACGAACCGGCCGTTGTTCAAGATGTTGCGGTGCGACAGCGTGGCGCCCTTCGGGTAGCCCGTGGTGCCCGACGTGTACTGGATGTTGATCGGATCGTCGGCGGTCAGCGTCGCCCGCCGCGCGTCCAGCTCGTCGTCGCTGGCCCCGTCACCCGACGCCAGCTCGTGCCACTCGTCGTCGCCCAGGAACACGACCGACTGGAGCGCCGGGCAGTCGGGCCGAACCTCGGCGACGATCGCCCGGTAGTCCGAGGTCTTGAAGCTGGGCGCGGCGATCAGCGTCCGGCACCCGGAGTGTTCGAGCGCGTAGGCCAGCTCGTGGCTGCGATAGGCCGGGTTGATGTTGACCAAGATGACGCCGATCTCGGCCGTCGCGTACTGGACGAGGGTCCACTCCGCGTCGTTCGGGCTCCAGATGCCGACGCGATCGCCCGCCTGATGGCCGGCCGCCAGCAGCCCGCGGGCGAGCGCGGCGACCCGGTCGGCGAACTCGCTGTAGGTCCAGCGGATGCCCTGGTGGCACGACACGAGCGCGTCGTGGTCGCCGTGCGCGGCGACCGTGCGCGCGAGGTTCTGCCCGATCGTGTCGTCGAGCAACGGCTCCGTGGACGGTCCGCTCGCGAGCGCCAACTCCCCCATGCCGGGATTCTTGCACCACGACCGACCGGTCAGGACGCGAACGCGGTGCTGAACTCGTCGAGGAACCGGATCTGTCCGTCCATGCCCGGATAGCCGAGACGGTCGAACACGATCACGTTGTCGGCCTTCACCGCCGGCAGTTGCGCCCACAGCGGACCCGCCGCGATCTCCGCCACGGCGTCGGATTCGCCCTCGACCACGTCGGACTGCAGCAGCATGATCGTCGGGGCATCGAGCAGTCCGAGCTGTTCGGGCGACAGCCAGACGCGGCCGTTGCTGTCGGGTTGGCCGACGTCGGGGCCGGGGTCGAGCACGCAGCCGGTGGACAGGATCGACGAAGGTATCTCCCACGGGCCGGCGACGAAGGCGGCCACGTTGGGGCCGGCGTAGATCGCGGCGAGCGACAGGACGCAGTCGTCACCGACGCTCGCCGCGGCGTCATCGATCGCTGCGTCGAACTCCTCGATGTTGGCCGCGGCCTGTTCCTCGCGGCCGAGCAGTTCGCCGAGTGTGGCCATCTGTTCGCGGTTGCCGAGCCCGTCGGGAACGATCACCACGTCACCGATGCCACCGAGCACGTCCTCACCGACCTGGTCGACCCAGAACTGGAGGGCGATGATCGTGTCGGGCTCGAGCGAAGCGAGGTACTCCAGGCTGAGGGTCGTCATCGGCAGCACCTCGATGCCGGACGTGTCGTAGCCCTCGATCCCCTGGATCCCGGCTTCCTCGACCGTCACCGTGCTGGCGATCGGCTCGACTCCGAGGGCGAGCACGTCGGACAGCAGGTACTCCTCCGACAACACGACGACGCGGCCGAGGTCGGGACCCGGGTCGGTGATCGCCACGGTCGAGGCCGGGTCGGCGTCCTCGGTGGGTGACGGCACGGGGGACGGTTCGGTCGTGGGCGGCTCGGTCACCGGCGCGGTGCTGTCGGATGCGTTGTCGTCGCTGCCTCCGCACGCGGCCACGGCGACCGTGCCGGCGAGCGCAAGTCCCGCCAGGCGGACCGTCCGCCGACGTCCCCGAATCCCCGCTGTGATGATGACCGTACTCATAGGGCTCCCACCTCGTGCATGTTAGGTAAACCTCAGAGTCAAGCAGGGCGTCGGCCAATTCCGGCTTCGGGTGTTGGTGCGGTGGGGCATCGTCGGTACTCTCCATCGTGCCGATTCCCCCATGTATCCGCCTCCAGCCCATCGGGCAGTGGGAGCACGATCATGGTCACACTCTGTTGGGCCGCCAAGGGCGGCAGCGGCACCACCGTCGTCACGGCAGCCCTCGCCCTGGGCCATCACGGCCACTCGTTGCTCGTCGATCTCGACGGTGAGCTGGCGAGCGTGCTCGGTCTCCCGCCGTCGGAGCGCCCCGGTGTCGACGACTGGCTGCACACCCAGGCGCCTGCCGATCAGCTCGGCGAGCTGATCGTTCAGGTCGACGACACCACGAGCCTGCTCCCGCACCGCGGCGAATCCGGTCCACCGGCCGATCGCCCACCGCCCGAACGACGGCTGGTCGAACTCGCCGACTGGCTGGTCGGCCAACGCGATCATGGCGTGGCGGTCTACGTCGATGCGGGCACAGCGGCGCCACCGCTCCAGCTCGCCACTGTGGCCGACCAGGTGCTGCTGGTGACACGCCCGTGCTATCTGTCGCTGCGCCGAGCCAGGTCGTGCACCGTCCGCCCGACCGGCATCGTCCTGGTCGACGAGCCGGGGCGGGCATACCGGCACCGCGACCTCGAGCACGCGCTCGGGGCACCCATCGTGGCGACCGTCAGCGTCGACCCCGCCGTGGCGCGAGCGGTCGATGCCGGGCTGCTCGCCAGCCGCCTCCCCTCGGTCATCGGACGCGAGCTCCGGCGGATGGCGTCGTGACCGGCGCCTCCACCGACCGTGTTCTCGAACTCGACGCCGACGGTCTGGCCGAGGTGTGCCGGCGAGCTGCCCGGTGCGAGGGCGACGTGGTGACGATCGTCGCCGACGAGGTACGCCGAGCGTTCCCGTTACGGTCGGCACACGACCGGGATCTGCTCGCTCGTCTCGCGGTCGCCCGGCTGGTCGGGCTCGGCGATCTCGATCCGCTGCTGAACGACCCGACGATCGACGAGGTGCTCGTCAACTCGGGCCGCGAGATCTGGGTCGACCGCGGCGGCGGGATCCGCCCCGCCGGGCGGCTCGATGGCCAACCGGTCGAGCATCTCGTCGAGCGGATCCTCGCCCCGATCGGGCGGCGCATCGACCGCACGTCGCCGATCGTCGATGCCCGCCTCGCCGACGGGTCACGGGTGTGCGCCGTGCTCCCGCCCGTCGCGGTCGACGGCGCGGTGCTGTCGATCCGGCGGTTCCCGAGCGGCGTGCGTTCGATCGACCAGTTCACCGATCCGGTCGGGGTCGACCTCGTCCGCCAGCTGGTCACTGCCCGCTGCAACGTCGTGGTCTCCGGCGCCACGTCGTCGGGCAAGACGTCGCTGCTCTCTGCGCTGCTCGCCGAGATGGCGACCGACGAGCGCGTGCTCGTGCTGGAGGACACGTGTGAGCTGGTCGTCGACGGCAACCGGGCCGTCCGTCTCGAGGCCCGCCCCGCGCAGGCCGACGGCCCGCCGCCGGTGTCGTTGGCCGATCTCGTGCGCACCGCGTTGCGGTTGCGGCCGGACCGCCTCGTGGTCGGTGAGGTCCGCGGCGACGAGGTGGTCGCGTTGGTGCAGGCGATGAACACCGGCCACGACGGCTCGCTGTCGACCTGCCATGCCAACGGTCCACTCGACGCGCTCTACCGGCTCGAGACGCTCGTCCTCCAAGCCGCACCCACCTGGCCACTCGCCGCGATCCGCCAGCAGTTGGCCCGTTCGATCGACGTGATCATCCATGTGGCTCGCAACGCCGCGACCGGACGCCGCGCGATCGAGTCGATCGGCGAGGTGGTCATCCCGGATCCGGGGACGGAGCACCGGCCGCAGATCCGGTTGCTGGCCACCGCGAGCGGCGGTGGGCTCGATGTCATCGATCGGCTCGAGCGGCGGCGCGACCGATGAGTCCCCAGCTGCCGGCGATCCTGCTGAGTGCCGCGGCCGCGTTGTCGGTCGGGTTGAAGCTGCCGCCGGTGCGAGCACGACGCCTGCCAACCACTCGTCCGACGTCATCGAACCACCCCGCGGCGCTGAGCGCGCGACGCTTCATCGCACTGCTTCGACGCCGGCGACCCGTCATCACACCCGATGATGTCGCGGCTTGGTGCGACGAGTTGGCCCGCCGCGTCCGTGCGGGGTCGTCGTTGTCGAGCGCGCTGACCGAGACGATTCCGCCGGATCCGTCGTTGCGCGCCGCCACCGATCCCATCCGCCTCGCGATCGCTCGCGGCCGGCCGGTCGGCGAAGCCGTGACCGCCGAGGGTTCGACTCCTGCGGTCGGTGCCACGCACCTGTCGACCGCTCGATCGGTCATCGCGGTCGCCGCAACGCTCGGCGGCTCGGCTGCGGCGCCACTCGACCGGGTGGCGGCGGCGCTGCGGCTCCGAGCCGTCGACGGTCAGGAACGCTCGACGCACAGCGCCCAGGCCCGGCTGTCGGCGCACGTCATGACCGTCGTTCCGCTCGTCATGCTCGGGGTGCTGGTTGCGGCCGATCCCGATGTGCGCGCCGTCGTCGCCCGTCCGATCGGTGCGGGCTGCGTGAGCCTCGGCTTGGTGCTGAACCTGTCCGGTTGGACGTGGATGCGCCGCACGATCGGGCGGTCGCGGTGACGCTCCTGGCCGCGGTGTTCGTCAGTGGGTTCGTGCTGCTGTCGTCGCGAAGCGTCTGCCGCGGAATGCTCGGCCGGCCGGGTGGACGCCTGCGCGATCTGCGCCTGCCCGAGGTGCCGACGACCCTCAGGTCACGGCGCCGGCTGCCGGCGACGCACCGCGGCCGGATCGTGGTCGCGGTGCTCAGCGGCGTCATCGGTCTGTTCGTCGTCGGTCCGTTGATCGTGGCCGTCGTCATTGCCGGCTCGATGCTGGTGCACCGGGTCCGGCCACTCACTGCGGCCCGGCGACGCGTCCGCTCGATCGACCGGGTGCTGCCCGACGCGATCGAGCTGTTCATCCTCACCATCCAGGCCGGGCTGAGCCCCGTGCAGGCGACACGGGAGCTCACCGCCTCGGCGCCGGTCGAGGCGCGCGATGGCTTCCGCGCCGTGGTCCATCGGCTCGAACGCGGCGAACCGTTCGCGCAGGCCGTCCGGGCGTTGCCGGAACGGCTCGGCCCGGGAATGGTGGCCTTCGCTGATCTCGTGGGAGGCGCCGATCGACATGGGACCCCGATCGGCCCGGTCCTCGAGTCGCTCGCCAGCGAGGTCCGCGCCGCCCGACGTCGGCTCGACGAAGCCGACGCACGGCGCTTGCCGATTCGCCTGGCGTTCCCGCTCGTCGTCTGCACGTTGCCGTCGTTCGTGCTCCTCGCGATCGCCCCCGCGGTGATCGCCGCGCTCTCGTCACTCAGCCTGTCGTTCTGAGCGGCCCTCGATCGTCCGCGATCCCAACCCACCGTCGACCTCCGGCCGACCGAACGAAGGAGCCGTCCATGGCGCTCGCAGTCCTCACCGCATACGTCCGTGTCCACCTCATCGTGCTCGGCATCGCCGGCCGTCTCGCGACCAGCGTCGACAACCGAACCCGTCGTCAGCTCACCCGCTCTCGGCTCACCGGCGACCGAGGCCAGGCGACCACCGAGTACGCCCTCGTCCTGCTCGCCGCTGCCCTCGTCGGCCTGCTTGTCGTGGCGTGGGCGACCGCCGGTGGCGGCGCCGAACGCGTCGCCCGACTGTTCAACAAGGTCATCGACGGCGCCATCGATCGCGTGTGAGCGCGCCGCGATGACCGGGCGCTCGAACGACTCCGGGCAGGCCGCGGTCGAGCTGGCCCTGGCGATGCCGGTCGTGGTGGTGCTGATGCTGGCGGTGTTGCAGGTCGCGGTCGCAGTGCGCGACGAGCTCGCCGTCGAGTTGGCCGCCCGCGAGGGCGCCCGCGCGGCTGCGGTGACCACCGACATGTCGGGAGCGGCCGACGCGGCGGCCAGGCGGGCGGTCGATCTTCCGATCGAGGTCTCCACCTCGCGGCGCGGCGAGCACGTGACCGTCACGGTCACCTACGTGGACCCCACCGATCTGGCCATCATCGGGGCGTTCATCGGTCCGATCGTGCACACGGCCAGCGTCACGATGATGTTGGAGCCCCCGTGACGCACCGGTTCGGTCGAGGGGCATGCTGTCGGCGATGACCGACGCCGACAGCACCTCGCCACCCACCGACGCACCCATCCACCACCTCGCGATGCCCGGCGACTGGGCGGCCGCGTTCGACACCGGCGAGTACCGCATGTCGACCCGTGGATCGACGATCGATGACGTGGGGTTCATCCACTGCTCCACCCGGGCCCAGGTCGAGACGACCGCGAACCGCTTCTACCGCGACGTCGAACAGCTCGTGGTGTTGACGATCGACCCCGCCACGGTGGGCTCACCGATCCGCTACGAACCGCCGGAACCCGGCAGCGACCAGCTGTTCCCCCACATCTATGGCCCGCTCCCGATCAGCGCCGTCGTCGACGCCACCTTCTGGATCCGCGGCCCGCAACGCTGGTCACTGACCTGACCCCGTTCATCTGGCCCCGTCCCCGACGAACGACCTCCGGGCGCATCATTCGTCGTACTCGCTCTGCTCGGGTGGGCGGGTGCGGCCCCCGGAGCGCTTGTCGGCGAGCTTGTCGCGGGCCCGCTGCTCCTCCTCCAGCGCCGCCTCCTCCGCGACGAGCCGTTCCAGGCTGGCCAGGCGGACCGGATCGAGCTCGCCGGCGGCGATCGCAGCTTGCACCGCGCAGCCCGGCTCCTGGCCGTGCTTGCAGTTGCGGAACCGGCAGTGATCCATCAGGTCGAACACGTCCGCGAACGCGCGCTCGATGCCGTTGCCCGACAGCCACAAGCTCACCGCCCGCACGCCGGGCGTGTCGATCAGCCAACCCTCACCGGGAAGCGGAACGAGCTCGGCAGCGACCGTCGTGTGCCGGCCGCGCTGGTCACCCTCGCGCACCGCGGAGGTCGCCTGCCGCTCCTTGCCCAGGAGTGCGTTGACGATCGTCGACTTGCCGACGCCGCTCGCGCCGAGGAACGTCAGGGTCCGGTTGCCCACCGCGTACGCTCCGATCGCGTCGAGCCCTTGACCCGACCGGCCGCTCGCCAGCAGCACCGGCACGCCGAGCGCCACATCGACGAGCGCGGCGCGGGCCTCGTCCGGATCGTCGACGAGATCGATCTTGGTCAGCACCACCACCGGCTCGGCCCCCGAGTCGTAGGCCAACACGAGCTCGCGTTCGAGGCGTCGCGGGCTCGGCGGCGAACCGAGCGCGTGCACGAGAAAGACCACATCGATGTTCGCCGCCAGCGTGTGCGACACCGCTTTCATCCCGTCGAACGACGCTCGCCTCGTGAACGCACTTCGTCGTTCGAGCACGTGCTCCACACGCTCGTCGTCGGCCGACGGCACGATCCAGTCGCCGACTGCCACGTCGGCGCCGATGTTGCGCAGCCGCAGTGGCTCCGCCACACCCCGCGCCTCGGCCATCGACCGGATCACCGTGCTCCAGCCCCGGTCGAGCCGCGATACCCGCCCCGGCCGTCCCGGCGAACCGACGGCGCCCCACGCCTCGGCGAAGTCGTCCGCCCATCCCAACGCCGCGGACGGCTCGCTGGACGCGCTCACTCCGGCGTCACGGGATCATCCAGCGCCAGAACCATGAACGAACGGTACCTGCGATGAGCGAGACCACGAGGTGGCGCGTCTTGGTTTCGCTCATCGCATCGGGGGGCGCCGGGGGTCTGCGGCGAGTGTGGCGCGGGTGAGAACCGGTGGAACTCGGCGAAGTTCCGGCACACTTCGCTTGACAAACCCGCCCCGCGTCCCCTAGCGAAAGGCACCGATGCCCAAGCCCCTCGTCGTCGTGGAGTCGCCAGCAAAGGCCAAGACGCTGTCGAAGTTCCTCGGAAACGACTACGACGTGCGCGCCTCGGTGGGCCATGTGGCCGACCTGCCGTCGAAGGGCTTGAACATCGACGTCGACAACGGGTTCAAACCCACCTACGAGCTGACCGAGCGCGGCAAGACGGTGATCAAGGAGCTCAAGGCCGCGCTGAAGGATGCCTCCGAGCTCTATCTCGCAACGGATGAAGACCGCGAGGGTGAAGCCATCTCGTGGCACCTCCTCGAGTACCTGAAGCCGAAGGTGCCGGTGAAGCGGATGGTGTTCCACGAGATCACCAAGTCCGCCATCGACCATGCGGTCAACAATCCCCGGAGCCTCGACTACGGCCTCGTCGACGCCGCCGAGACGCGCCGCATCCTCGACCGGCTGTACGGCTACGAGGTGTCACCGGTGCTGTGGCGCCGAGTCAACCGCGGTCTGTCCGCCGGCAGGGTGCAGAGTCCGTCGGTGCGCCTGATCGTCGAGCGTGAGCGCGAGCGGATCGCGTTCGTGTCGGCCGACTACTGGGACATCGACGCGCTCACGGCGACCGCGCCGAGCTTCACCGCCAAGCTCGTCACGCTCAACGGCACGAAGGTCGCCACGGGCAAGGACTTCGACGATCGCGGTGTCGTTTCCGCCAAGGCGGTCGCGCTCGATGAAGCACGCGCCCGCGGCCTCGTCGACGGGCTGGCCGAGGTTCCGTTCACCGTCCGCTCGGTGGAGGACAAGCCGTACCGGTCGTCGCCGAAGGCGCCGTTCATGACCTCGACGCTCCAGCAGGAGGGCGGCCGCAAGCTGCGCATGTCGTCGTCGCAGGTGATGCGCGTCGCGCAGGGGCTCTACGAGCGTGGCTACATCACCTACATGCGAACCGACAACGTCGTGCTCTCCGACGAGGCGATGCAGGCGACGCGTGCCGCGGTCACGAGCGAGTACGGCCAGCAGTACCTCAGCCCGTCACCGAAGCAGTACTCGACGAAGGTGAAGAACGCTCAGGAGGCCCACGAGGCGATCCGCCCCACCACGCCGTACCGCTCCCCGAACCAGGTTGCCGGCGAGCTGAACAGCCAGGATCTCGCGCTCTACCGGATGATCTGGCAGCGCACGCTCGCGTCGCAGATGGCCGACGCGACCGGCGTCACCGTCAGCGTGCGGCTCGGAGCGAACGCGGTCGACCGGTCGACCGGCGAGCTCACCGACTGCGAGTTCGCGGCGAGCGGCACCACGATCACGTTCCCCGGCTATCGGGCGGTGTACGCCGCGGCCAGCGACGCTGGCGACGACGAGGCCGAGCAGGAAGCCCTGCTGCCGCCGCTCGTGGTCGGCACCGAGATCCCGATCGACACGATCACCCCGGAGGGTCACACCACGTCCCCGCCGGCCCGCTACACGGAGGCATCCCTCGTCAAGCGGTTGGAGGAGCTCGGCATCGGCCGACCGTCGACGTGGGCCTCGATCATCCAGACCATCCAGGACCGCGGCTACGTGTGGAAGAAGGGCCAGGCCCTGGTGCCGACGTGGACGGCGTTCGCCGTCATCCGGCTCCTGGAGGAGCACTTCGACGCGCTGGTCGACTACGACTTCACCGCCTCGATCGACGAGGACCTCGACGCCATCGCCCGCGGCGACCGCGCCAAGGACCAGTGGCTGAAGCGCTTCTACTTCGGCGACACCGGCGACGGCGACAGCCGCCCCATCTCGGCCGAGGCCGGGGTCGGCGACGATGCCCTGCTCGGCCTCAAGCGGTTGGTCGAGGAGAACCTCGACGAGATCGACGCCGCCGAGATCAACACGTTCCCGCTCGGCCTCGACGACGCCGGTGAGCTGATCGTCGTCAAGCCGGGCAAGTACGGCCCCTACGTGAAGCGCGGTGACGACACCGCCAGCGTGCCCGACGACCTGACCCCCGACGAGCTCACGGTCGCCAAGGCGATCGAGTTGCTCGCGGCGCCGAAGAGCGACGAGCCGATCGGCGAGCTCGACGGATACCCGGTGTACGCGAAGAACGGCCGCTACGGCCCGTACGTGCAGTGGGGCGACCACGACGACCCGCCGCCCGGGTTCGAGAAGCCGAAGATGTCGAGCCTGTTCAAGACGATGATCCTCGAGCGCATCACGATGGACGAGGCCGAGGCACTCCTGCAGCTGCCCCGCCACCTCGGTGACGACCCGGCCGACGGCGTGGCGATCTACGCCAACAACGGGCGTTACGGGCCGTACGTGCAGAAGGAGCGCGACTTCCGCAACATCGACTCCGAGGACCAGCTGCTCCAGATCACGCTCGACGACGCGCTGCGCATCTTCAGCCAGCCGAAGGTGTACAAGCGCGGGGGCGGCAACATGGCGGCGAAGGGCCCGCTGCGCGAGTTCGGCACCGACCCGATCAGCGAGCGCGCCGTCGTGGCCAAGGACGGCAAGTTCGGTGTGTACGTGACCGACGGCGAGACGAACGCCTCCCTCGGCAAGGGCGACCGGCTCGAGGCGATGAGCCCGGAGCGGGCCTTCGAGCTGCTGGCGATCAGGCGCGAGACCATCGCCGCCAACGGTGGGCCCAAGAAGAAGTCCGCGCCGAAGCGGGCCGCCAAGTCTCCGGCCAAGAAGGCAGCCGCCAAGCGCCCCGCCAAGAAGGCGGCTGCCAAGAAGGCCGCCCCGAACAAGCGCGCCGCTCCCGGGCCGTCCTGACCACCGCACGTCACCCCGAAGTGTGACGTGTCGCGTCGAGATGCGCGCCGACAGGTCACGCTCCGGCGGCGGCCGTGACGGCGGCGACGGGGGTGACGGCGAGGCGGGGCCGCTGGGTACGATCGGGGCGGTGGATGCGCAACCTGCGGGAACGGCCGGCACGCCGCGCTACCTGGCGTTCGAGGGCGCTGAAGGCTGCGGCAAGTCGACCCAGGCGGCCCGCCTGGCCACCGCGCTCGACGCGGTGCTGACGAGGGAGACCGGCGGCACCGACATCGGCGCCCGTCTGCGCGCCATCCTGCACGACACGACCAACGGCCACCTCGACGACCGCGCCGAAGCCCTGCTGGCCGCCGCGGATCGGGCGCAGCACCTCGCCGAGGTGGTCCGTCCGGCCCTCGAGGCGGGCCGGACGGTGGTGACCGACCGCTCGGCGTACTCGTCGCTCGCGTACCAGGGGTACGGCCGCCGGCTCGACGTCGACGACATCCGTCAGCTCAACGAGTGGGCCACCGGCGGCGTCTGGCCCGACGTCGTGATCTTCCTCGACACGCCCGAGGACGTCATCGCCGAACGGATGAGCCGCCGCGACCTCGATCGCTTCGAGGCGGAGCTTCCGGACTTCCACGAGCGCGTCCTCGACGGCTTCCGCGAGATGGCTGCCGCTGACCCTGCGCGGTGGATCACCGTGCAGGCGTTGGGCTCGATCGACGACGTGGCGGCGAGGATCCGCCGCGAGCTCGCCACTCGGGGGATCGACTTCGATGCCTGATCCCTCGTCGGTCTGGGACGACGTCGTCGGCCAACCCACCGCGGTCCGACAACTCCGTGACGCCGCCGCCCGTGGCCCGGTGCACGCCTATCTGTTCGTCGGCCCGACCGGATCGACGAAACTGCAAGCGGCGCGCGCGTTCGCCGCACAGGTGATGTCGGGCGGCGACGACGCCGACCAGCGCGACGCGAGGCTGGTGCTCGGCGGCATGCACCCGGACGTCCGCGAGGTCCGTCGCACCGGTGCGGCGATCTCGGCCGAGCAGGCCCGCGAGATCGTGCGCGTCTCCTCGCTCGCCCCGACCGAAGGCGATCGCAAGGTGCTGATCCTCGACGAGTTCCACCTGCTCCGACCGGAGGGGGCGGCGCTGCTGCTGAAGACGATCGAGGAGCCACCTGCCTCCACGCTGTTCGTGATCCTCGCCGACTTCGTGCCGAGCGACCTGATCACGATCTCGTCACGCTGCGTGCGCATCGACTTCCGCTCGATCGACACGGACCTGATCACCGAGCGGCTCGTGGCGGAAGGCGTCGACCCGACGGCAGCGACGACCGCCGCCACCGCGGCACTCGGCGACCTCGACCGCGCCCGCGTGCTGGCCAACGACCCCCAGCTCGCCGCCCGGCGCGCCGCGTTCGCCCATGCACCTCATCAACTCAACGGCACGGGCGCGGTGGCCGTGCGCACCGCGGCCGAGCTGCTCGCCATGATCGACTCTGCCGCCGAACCGTTGACGGCGCGCCACGAGCAGGAGATCGTCGCCCTCGACGAGCAGATCGCCCGGTACGGCGAAAAGGGCAACGGCCGCAAGCAGCTCGAGGAACGGCACAAGCGTGAGCTGCGCCGGTACCGCACCGACGAGCTGCGCGCCGGGCTCGCCACGCTCGCGGCCACGTACCGCGACAGCATCACCCTGCCGGGCTCGACCGCCGACGTCGCACGGTGCGCCGGTGCCGTCCGGATGATCCACGACACGCTCGAATCACTCGAGCGGAACCCCAACGAGCGCCTCCTCGTCGAGAATCTGCTCTGGTCGCTCCCCGACGCCCACGGCGTATGAAGGCCGAGCCGTCCGACGGCGGACCGCAGTGTCGATCATCAGGGCCACGCCGAGCAGCGCGATGGCGACGATGCCGTCGAGCCACCAGTGGTTGCCCGTTGCCGACACGGCGATCATGGTGAGGACGACCTGGAGTGCGAACACCCAGCGCCACCTGCTCGGACTGGTGGCGATGATGCCGAACGACACGACGGCGGCCCAGGCGACGTGGATCGATGGCATGGCTGCGAACTGGTCGGACACACCGGTTCCGACCGGCCCGTACACCGACATCCCGTAGACCGACGACAAGTCGATGTAGCCGAGGTCTGGCAGGAACCGGGGTGGCGCGACGCGGACGAAGCGGATGACCAGGCAGAACCCGGTGACGATCGCCAATCCGTTGCGCCAGTGGGGGTACCGATCGCGGTGGCGCACGAACAGCCACACCATGAACGCGATCGTTGCGGGGACGTGGACGACGGCGTAGTAGTAGTTCGTCGCTTCGGCCAACCAGTCGAAGTTCATCACCCACTGCTGGAGGGCCAGCTCGGACGGGAGGTGCATTGCCCGTTGGATGTCGTCGATCTGGCGGGCCCGTTCGATCGCGCCGTCGGAGGTGGCCAGCGGCAGCTTGCGGGCGATCCGCCACACCGAGTAGAGGGCGGCAACGATCGCGAGCTCCTGGGCCCACGGCCGTACCTTCACCGCGGCAGCCGCGGTGCGCGTCGACGGCCGGACGCGACCGAGCACCCACCACAGTGTGGTGCACACGATCGCGAGGATCGCCGCCTGGTCCCAGGTCGGCCATTTCATGACGCGCCGGATACCTCTATCCTGAAGGCATGTCTGTCACCGCACCGTCCACGTTGCCAGCGGCGAACGAGGCATGCTGGTGCGGGAGCGGCCGGAAGTACAAGCGCTGTCACAAGAAGACCGAGGGCAAGATCATGCCCGGGTTCGTCAGTCCGATGCGGTCGGTTCCCGCCTCCATCGCCCGCCCACCCTACGCCGACACCGGCGAGGTGCAATCGTGGGACGAGCCGCGGATCAAGTCGCCCGAGACGATCGAGAAGATGCGCATCGCCGGCAAGGTCGCCGCCGACGTGCTCGCACTCGCCGGCAGGATGGTCGCCCCGGGGGTCACCACCGAGGAGATCGACGTGTTCGTGCACGACGCGTTCATCGAGCGGGGTGCCTATCCGTCGACGGTCAACTACAACCACTATCCGAAGGCGTGCTGCACGTCGGTCAACGAGGTCATCTGCCACGGCATCCCCGACTCGCGGGCGCTGCAGGACGGCGACATCTGCAACATCGACGTCACGGGCTACATCGGGGGCGTTCACGGCGACACCAACGCCACCTTCTTCGCCGGCGACGTCGACGACGAGAGCCGCGAGCTCGTGCGGGTGACCGAGGAGTGCACCTGGCTCGGCATCGAGGCCGTCAAGGCGGGCCGGCCGATCAGCGACATCGGCCGGGCGATCGAGGACCACGCCAAGAAGCACCGGTACGGCGTCGTGCGCGCCTTCGTCGGCCACGCCATCGGCGAGCAGTTCCACGGCGACATCCAGATCCTGCACTACTACGACGCGCGGGCCAACGTCATCATGCGGCCCGGCATGACGTTCACGATCGAGCCGATGATCACGCTCGGCACGGTCAACTACAAGATCTGGGACGACGACTGGACAGCGGTCACGGCCGACGGCAAGCGCACGGCGCAGTTCGAGCACACCATCCTCGTCACCGACGACGGTTACGAGGTGCTCACGGGCGGCCCCGACGCGGCCAGCCCGAGCCCACCCTGGACCCGCTGACCCGCCAGCCAGCCGGGCACGAACAACGCCGCCAGCGCGAGCGCGGCGAAACCCGCCCCGCCCGCCAACGCCATCGCGACCGTGTACCGGTCGAGCCAGCCCGGTGCGTCGGTCGGGATGAGGGCCGCCGACAACCCGTCGCGCTTGATCCATCCCCAGCTCACGAGCTCGACGCCGACCGCCAGCATCGCCGCGTCGGCCCAGAACCGGTGGCCGCGCCACTCCGCCAACACCGCGCCGGCGGCACAGGCTGATGCGATCGCGGGCAGCAGCCACCACACGAGGCGCGGACCCGTCTCGGACGGCAGCGACGTGAACTGCCACACGCCCACGACCGTTGCGAGTACCGCGGGAGGCAGCAACCACTGCGAGGTTCGAGCACCGCGCCGACGGCTCACGACGGCGCCACCCACCAGCACGATTCCGCTCGCCGCCCCGATCCATGCTGGCAGCGCCGACGGGGCGGGCTGCCAGGTGCTGGCGACGGTGACCGCTACGTCGTTGCCGTCGACCTCCAAGGGGATGACGGCCTCGAGGATCTGATCCCCGGGGGAGGCACCGAGCGGGCGGGTGGTCTGCATCCAGTGGGCCCGGTGGTCGTGCCACGCCCATCGGTGGTCGGCAGCGACCTCGCGCCAGTCCGGCACTGCGGCGCTGTCGAGGTCGGTCGGTGCGTCGGCCCCGTAGCGACTGGCGTTCTGGTACGTGGTCGGTGCGTTGCGATTCTCACTCACCGCGCCGTCGGCGCCGAACAGCAGGTACGGCTCACCCGCGTAGCCCACCACGAGCACTTCGGTGCCGGGGGCCGCGGTCAGTTCGACGAAGGAATCGCCGCCGATGATCTCGACGGTGACCTCCTCGGTCGGCGGCTCGATCGCCACGACCTCGGACCGATAGTCCGTCGGCCCCGCCGGGTCGGCGTGCGCCGGGGTGGCGAACAGGACGGCCAGGGCGAGCCCACCGACGAGCGAGCGAGCGACGAGTCGCCGGCGCCGAGTTGTTGCGCGGCGCCCGGCCCCGTGCGACAACTTCATGCGGACACGACGAGGACGAACTGGCCGCTCGGATGGACGGTGCACACACCGACGAACTCACCGGGTGTCGCGAATCGCTGCGTCACGGTCTCGCCGGCGCCGACGAAGAACGGCCCGACGTTGTGCCCGCGGTCGTCCTCGTTGACGATCCGGATCGTCTCGCCCACCTTCGCGTCGAGCTCCGCCGGGAGGATCTCGAGCGGCTCGCCGGCATCGAGCGCCACTCCCGCCCCCGCGGGAATGGTGTACGCGTAGGTCGCGTCGATGTCGGCGCCGACCGTGGACACCCCGGGCGCGGCCGATGGCCCGTCGCTACCCCCGCACGCTGTCAGGGCCACACCGCCGAGCAGCGCCAAGGCCAAGGTCAAGGTCACCGTGGTCACGGCGGATCGGCGGTGCTCGTGCAGCATCGCTCGATCACGAACCCGTGGTGACGGGCGCCCCATCCGCGAGCAGCAGGGCGAGGTCGCTCGCCATGTCGTCCGACGTCGTGCCGAACGGCCAGGTCAACACGAGGCGGCCCTGATCGTCGACGACGTACACGAAGCCGCTGTGCGCGACCTCGACCTCGCCGTCGTCACCGGGCTGCACGAGGTAGGTGACGCCGAATCCGTCGGCGATCGTCCGCAACAGCGCGGCATCGTCGGTTCCTCCCGCCCGCCCCTCGGGCAGGAAGCTGTGGACGTAGTCGGTCAGCACGTCGAGGTCGCGGTCGGGGTCGATCGTGACCACTGCGGTCTCGACCCTCGCGGCGTCGGCGGGCGGGAGCTTGCGCAGCGCGACCGTGATGTCGGCCAACGTGGCCGGGCACACGTCGGGGCAGTTGGTGTAGCCGAAGAAGACGGTTTGCAGCCCACCGGGTTCGGCCCGGAACGTGAGATCGGTGCCGGGCTCGTCGAGCGATGGGATCGAGAGGTCGCCCACCTCGGGCGCGGGGTCGCGCACGATGCCCGACAGCGCGGACTCGTCGCCGTCGCCGGCGACGGCGGACGACTCGTCCATCGGAGCAACTCCGGAGAGGTCGCGGATGTAGGCGATGACGTCGGCGATCTCGGCGTCATCGAGTGAGTTGTTCGGCATCTGGATCTTGGAGCCGGCGACGACGTCGGCCTTCGGATCGGTGATCGCCCGCGCCAGGTAGACGTCGTCGGCAACCACCGAGGTGCCGTCGGCGAGATCGACCCGCGACCCGTACAGACCGACCCAGGTCGGGCCCACACCGCCCTGCCCATCGGTGCCGTGGCACGACGCGCACCCGTTCGAGCGGGAGATCTCCTGGCCTCGCTGGCCGGCTTCGGTGAGCACGATGTCGGCGTTGCCCGAGTCGTCGGAATCACCACCACAGGCGGCGAAGGCGACGACTCCGCCCAACACGAACAGCGGCGCGACGACGCGACGTACGCTCGGGCGAGACACAGCCAGTCGGGACACAGCAGTCAGGTCGCCCGGCGGCGGCGATTCGTTCCCGTGCCGTCGGCCGTGCCGGTCACTGCCGGATCCGGTGCCGACATCGACTCCACGAGGTCGCCCCGAGCGCGCGACACCCGCGAGCGGACGGTGCCGATCGGGCATCCGAGCACCTCGGCCGCCTCGTCGTACTGGAGGCCGAGCACCTGGGTGAGGACGAACGCTGCTCGGCGATCGTCGTCGAGGGACTCGAGCAGCGATTCGAGCTCCACCCGGCCAGACGGGTCGGCGACGATCAGCGAACCGCCGGCCGATCCGGCGCCTGCTTCGCGGATCGCCTCGCGATGCAGCCGGCGGCGACGCACGGCGCGGCGGGTGTGATCGACGCACGTACGGCGGGCGATGGTGAGCAGCCAGCCGCGGGCCGACCCGTCGGCGCGGAAGCGGTGGATCGAGCCGATCGCCCGCTCATAGGTCTCCTGGGCGAGATCGTCGGCATACGCCGCGTCACCGAGGTACCGACAGATCCGCCACACGTCGGCCTGGGTCTCGGCGATGAAGCGTTCGAGAGCCTGCCGGTCGCCGTCGCGCGCGGCGACCGCCAACCGCGTCAAGTGATCCATCGGTGGACAGTGTCGCAGGATGGGAACCAAATGCCGACCCGCGGCGACCACTTCGGACGTGAAACCCGACGACCGATCGACCGACCACACCGCGTGCGAACCGGTGCGCGAGATCCTGTCCGCCCGCGTCGACGGGGAGGCCGCCGCCGCCGAGATCGAGCAGGCCGACCGCCACCTCGCGACGTGCGTGGCGTGCCGGGCCTACCAACAGCAGCTGTCGATCCTCACCCGCCAGGTCCGCGTCCGGCCCGCCGAACCCGTACCGGACCTCGTCGATCGCGTCGTGGCCCGGGCGCGGCCGGCACGCCTCGGTCGGGGCAGTTGGATGCGGCCGGCACTCGCATGGGTGGCCGTCGTGATGCTCGTGCAGAGCGTGCCGGCGCTGATCCTCGGCGATGCCGCCGGCACGAGCGCCCACACCGCCCGGCACCTCGGCGCGTTCGGTGCCGCGCTCGCCATCGGGTTCGCCTACGCGGCCTGGCGCCCGCACCGGGCGTTCGGGCTGTTGCCGTTCACCGCGGCCCTGGTCGTGACGACCGTGGTGAGCGCGGTCGCCGACGCCACGACCGGCGGGGTACGGCCGCTGTCGGAGAGCACCCATGTGGCCGAGGTGGCCGGCCTCGTACTGTTGTGGGCGATCGCCGGAGCGCCGGGCTGGCCGTTCAGCTCGATCGGGGCGCGACGGCGATCCGCTGCTCGATCCGCTCCACCGCGGTCCGCCACCACCTGAGCACGCTCGCTCCATCGTCGGTCGCCGCATCGACGCCGTATGCGGTGAGCACCGATTCGCCGCAACCGACCACGTCGCCCCGCCGGAGGCGTCCGACCGCTCCGGCGAGGTCGCCGGCCGGCCACGGCAGTTCGCCGAGCACGACCGGGCCGACGCGTACCGTGCCCGACGACAGTCCGGTGCCGGCGTTGCGGTGCCAGAGCCACACCGACGCGACGGGCGAGGTGAGCACCGCAGCGATCGTCCACGCGAGGCCGGCGGGATCGTCGTCGCCGGGCGCGGCGCCCGCTCGCGCTCCCGCGAGGTCGTCGAAGGTCAGCTGCTCGCTCCCGGCGCCGGGGTACGCCGCCACGACCGGGACCGCCGGGAGCCACTCGCCCCGCTCGTCGCAGACCGCTTCGATGATCGAGGTCTGATTGGCCACCAGCACCTTCGGGACGAGCCGCTTGTCGGCCCATCGGCGCATCTTCGGGTCGAGCGCGTCGAGGTCGATGCGGGGGGCGGCGAAGCGCCGCTTCGCGAACGTGACAGATCGCTCGCCCCACCGCGTCCGGCCGGGATCGATCAGGCCGCTCGTGATCAGTCGCGGCCCGTCCTGATGATCGCCGACCGCCGGCACCATCCCGTAGTACTCGTCGCGAAAGTTGGCATTGAG
The DNA here is from genome assembly GCA_964651825.1 of uncultured Ilumatobacteraceae bacterium. GTDB lineage: Bacteria > Actinomycetota > Acidimicrobiia > Acidimicrobiales > Ilumatobacteraceae > Sva-07. The sequence goes on from CAZYWK010000006.1 coordinate 67,505, forward strand.
CGTCGCCCGGTCGGCGAGCGTGCCTCGCGTCTGGAGGGCAGGGAGCGGCGGGACGTCAGTACGGGACGTGACCACGTGCGACCAGTTGCCGGGCGACGTCGGCCTCGACCCGCCACGGTTGGCAGCCTCGCCGAACTCGAATGCCAGGGCACAGGTCAACACCTGGGCGTCGAACACGAGCTCGCCGGTCCACCACGACCAGATCAGCGCGGCCCGTTCGTCGAAGCTCGCTCGCAACGGGCCCGCGTCGCGGGCGGCCAGCAACGACTGCGGGAGCACGAAGGCCACCCGTCCGCCCGCCGGTTCGACCACTTCAGCGCCGAGGGCCAGGAACTCGACCGCGGCATCGGCGTACGGTCCGCCGCTGCGGGCGTTCGCGCCCCCGCGGGTGGTCGCTGCCGCCAGCTGTGACAGGAACGGCGGGTTGCCGATGACCAGGTCGAACCGCCGCCCCGAGAAGTCGTGGACGAGCGCGTCGCCGTGGACGATCTCCGCCGAACCGATCGTGGCGCGGGCCGCGGCCACCGCCGCTGGGTCGAGGTCGATGCCGGCCAGCTCGCACTCACCACCGAATGCCTCGACCCGCCCCACGACCGCGGCGAGGAAGCGGCCGTCCCCGCAGGCCGGGTCGAGCACCCGGAGGGGCCGCCCGCGACGAGCCCGCACGAAGTCCTCGTCGACCACCTCGTCGACGATCGTGGTGACGAGCTCATGCGGGGTGTACCAGGCGCCGAGCCGCTTGCGCCCGCTCGTCCCACCCATCCGCGGGACTCTACCGAGCCGAAATCCGGCGCGGATCTCGCGCTGACCGCGTGCTCCGCGCCATTTTTCGGCTCGGGGTGCGGCGTCTAAGGTCACCGCGTGTCGAGTCCCGCAACCGACCCACCGGTCCCCACCGGCCGCTACCTCGACTTCAACCGTGACGAATGGGCAGCGCTCCGCGCCGCCACGCCGATGACGCTCCGCGCGCCGGAGCTGGCGCGGCTGCGCGGCATCAACGAACACATCGATCTCGACGAGGTCGCCGCGGTGTACCTCCCGCTCAGCCGGCTCCTCAACCTGTACGTGAGCGCCACCCAGGACCTGCACAAGGTGTCCGCGACGTTCCTCGGCGCGATCTCGCCGAAGGTGCCGTACATCATCGGAGTCGCCGGCAGCGTGGCGGTGGGCAAGAGCACCTTCGCCCGCATCCTGCAGGCGCTGCTCGCCCAGTGGCCCGACCATCCGAAGGTCGACCTGATCACGACCGACGGGTTCCTCCACCCCAACCGCATCCTCGAAGCGCGCGGGCTGATGAACCGCAAGGGCTTCCCGGAGTCGTACGACACCCGCGAGCTGCTGCGGGTGTTGCGTGACATCAAGAGCGGCGACGAGCAGGTCGAAGCGCCGGTCTACAGCCACGTCGTCTACGACATCGTGGACGGCGAGCGGGTCGTGATGAACCGGCCCGACATCGTCATCCTCGAAGGCCTGAACGTGCTCCAGACGGGCCCCGATTCCACCGAGTTCGTCAGCGACTACTTCGACTTCTCCATCTATCTCGACGCCGAGGAGTCCGACATCGAGCGGTGGTACGTCGACCGGTTCCTCACCCTGCGCAGCTCGGTGTTCCAGGACCCGAACTCGTTCTTCCGGATCTACGCCGAGCTCTCCGACGACGATGCCGTCACCACCGCGAAAGGCATCTGGCACGGGATCAACGGGCTCAACCTGCGCGAGAACATCGCACCGACCCGCGAGCGGGCGTCGCTGATCGTGCACAAGACCGGCGACCACCACGTGGACCGCGTCCGGCTCCGACGCCTCTGATCTGCTCGGCCTCACCGCGACTCTTGTCGCGACATTCGAGGTCGGCCAAGCGTCCGGCTCTCAGAGGCCGAGCCAGGCGGGGAGCTCGGCGATCGAGCCGAGCTCGGCGAACTCCTCGTCGTGCTCGTCGACCCGTTCGAGCTCCCAGGTGAGGTGGTACGGGACATGCACGGCGTGCGCGCCGAGTGACAACACCGGCAAGATGTCGCTGCGCACCGAATTGCCGACCATGCAGAACCGCTCGGCCGGCACGGCGAAACGCTGCAGCAGCTTGGCGTAGGTCTCGGCGTCCTTCTCCAGCACGATCTCGAGCTCGGCGAAGTGGTGCTCGATGCCCGACGTGGTGATCTTGCGGGTCTGGTGGACGAGGTCGCCCTTGGTGATCAGCACCACCCGGCAGGCGGCCGCCACCTCGGTCAGCACCTCGGGCACGTGGTCGAGCAGCTGCACCGGTTCGGTGAGCATCGACCGGCCGATCTCGCCGATCTCGCCGATCACCGAGGCCGGGACCGTCTCGTTCGTGACGGTGACCGCGGCCCGGATCATCGACAGCGTGAAGGCCTTGACGCCGTATCCGGTGATCGGCACGTCGGCCTTCTCCGTGGCGCGCAGCGCGGCGTACACGTCGACGCCCGACGAGGCGTAGGGCGTCACCAACTCGATGAAGCGGCGCTCGGCGATCTCGAAGGAGTCCTCGCTGCGCCACAACGTGTCGTCGGCATCGAAGGCGACGACATCGAACCCGTCGATGCGGCGGCCGGTGGCAGTCACCGGTGGATGGCGTTCAGGTAGTTGTAGACGGTGATGCGGCTGACGCCCATCGCATCTGCGACGTCCTCCACCGCACGGCGGAGCGTGAACGCGCCCCGCTCGTCGAGCAGGCGAACCGCGCGTTGCTTGTCCTCGCGCGACAGCAACGGGAGCCTTCCACCGAGCTCGGCCTCGACGGCATCGATCAGCCGGTCGAGCGCGCCGTGGAGGGGGGGAAGCCGTACGGCCACGATCGACCGGCCGTCCCACACGATCGGCACGTCGCTCGCCTCGGCCTCCGAGACCGGGACGAACGTCGCGCCGACCGCGTCGACGAGCGGACGGATCGCCCGCAGGAGCGGATTCGGCTCGATCACGCCGTCGCCTCGATGTGAATCGACACGTGTGTGGCGCCGTTGCTGATCGCCGCGTCGGTGATGCGCCCGACCAGCACTCCGACGTCGGCGGCGGCGACGTCGCACGCCGAACCGAACGGACCCATGTCGACCTCGACACCGATCGTGCGGGCCGACTCGACCGCCGCCAGCACGTGTGCGCCCGGGTCGCCCTCGACGAACGGCTCGATGGTGAACTCGACGTGAACCACCGCTGCAGCGTAGGTCGTGGTGGCGAATGCGTCCTCAGCTGCCCATGACGCGGCGCAGCTCGTCGGCGCGGACCACACAGTCCTTGCCGGCGAGGCCGAACGCCTCGTTGAGCTTGCCGAGCGCCTGCTTGAAGCTGCCGTTCCACTCGGCGGCGAACCGTTCGCGGGCGGGCCCCTGCCACGTCGTCCCGTTCATGGCGCCGTCGACCAGCGACGTCACCTGGGTGATCGCGTCGATCTGGCGGGTCAGGGTGTTGCCGAGATTGGTCAGTTCGTCCGGGTTCGCTCCGTACATCGACATGGTCGTCTCCTTCGTAGCTGGGTTGCGTTGGTGGTTCTGATTGCTGGGTGATGCCGCGTCGGCGTCATCGTCGGGAACGTGGGCGGTCGACGGGGTGAAGCGGAATGCCTACGATTCGGTCATGGGACGCATCCGATGACCACCGAGGCGCACGAGACCGGGTCCGACGGACAGCAGCTGGCGGACTCCGTACGCGAACACGCGGCCGAACTGCTCGACGATGCGATCGCGCTGCGGCGGCGGCTCCACGAGTGGCCCGAGCTCGGCAACGATCTGCCGATCACGCGCGACCAGGTGCTGGCATCGCTCGAAGGGCTCCCGCTCGCGGTGACCACGCACGAGTCGACGAGTGGCATCGTCGCGCTGCTCGAGGGCTCGAGGCCGGGTCCGACGATCATCCTGCGCGGTGACATGGACGCGCTGCCGATGCCGGAGGACACCGGGCTCGACTTCTCGTCCCACGTCGAGGGGTGCATGCACGCGTGTGGCCACGACACCCACACTGCGATGCTCTCGGGGGCCGCACACCTGTTGAGCACCCGTCGCGACGATCTTGCCGGCCGCGTGTTGTTCATGTTCCAGCCGGGGGAGGAAGGCCATCACGGCGCGCGCTTCATGCTCGACGAGGGGCTGCTCGACGTTCCGGGACTCTCCGATGGCAGCGACTCACCGGTCGACGCGGCGTTCGCGCTGCACATCACCTCCTCGATCCCGAGCGGATGGGTCAGCACCAGACCCGGCGCGATCATGGCGTCGGCCGACACGATGATCATCCGCATCACCGGCAAGGGCGGCCACGCCAGCGAACCGCACCGCACCATCGATCCGATCCCGGTCGCTTGCGAGATCGTCCAGGCGTTGCAGCTCATGATCACCCGGTCGATCGACGTGTTCGATCCGTCCGTCGTCACCGTCGGGCGCATCACGGCCGGCACGACCAACAACGTCATCCCTGAGACCGCCGAGATCGAGGGCACCATCCGCGCGGTCAGCGAACGCACGAGGGCCAAGGTGCACGACGGCATCCGGCGCGTCGCCGACGGGATCGCCGCCGCGCACGGCTGCGGCTCGGAGGTGGAGATCGACATCGGATACCCCGTCACGTCCAACGACGACCGCTTCGCCGGCTTCGCCTCGCGCATGGCGGCCGACGTCGTCGGCGCCGAACGCGTCATCCCCCTGCCCCATCCCGTGATGGGCGCCGAGGACTTCAGCTACCTCCTGCAGCAGGTGCCGGGAGCGATGATGTTCCTCGGCGGCACGCCCGAGGGACGCGACCCCTCGACCGCGGCGCCGAACCACTCGAACCGCGTGTACTTCGACGAGTCAGCGATGACCACCGGCATCTCGCTCTATGCGACGGCCGCGCTGGAGCATCTGTCGTAACCCACTGCGAGGCCCGACCGCGGTCAGACCGTTCGGCCGTCGAAGTGGTCGCCGAGGCGGACGCGCAGCGTCACCAATTCGAAGGGGCGCAGCGTGAGCGTGACGATGCCGTCGCCCACCTCTTCGCCGGCGCCCGGTTCCTCGAGCAGGTTGCAGCGCCATGCCGCGGTCACACGCCGGTTCGGCCGCACGTCGACCACGGTCCGGTTGCCCACCGCCTCGTGGCAGCGAACGATGAGGTCACCCGAACCGTCGTCGGCCACCTTGACCGCATCGACCTGAACCCCCGTGTTCCTCGTACCTGCCCGGTGGTTGCTGATCGTCACGAGCGGCGCCGGCGGAGCTCCCTGCGAGCCGGCGGTGCCCTCGACGAGCCGCACCGGGCAGTTCAGCCGCGCCGCGGCGTCGCGAACCAGGGCGGGCTCGCCCCGGTGGGGAAGGACGGCGAGCGTCACCTGGTGCCGGCCGTGGTCGGCGTCGGGATCGGGATACTTCGCGGCGCGGGCGAGGCTGACGCGCACCGCGCCGTCGAACACACTGTGGCCGTAGCGGCCGTCGTTGAGGATCGCCACACCGAAGTCCGGCTCGGTCACGTCGACGAAGCGGTGCGCGCAGACCTCGAACTTCGCCGCATCCCACGAGTTCGACGGATGCGTCGGCCGCTCGACGACGCCGAACTGCACATCGCACCGGGCGGTGTCGGCCCGCACATCGATCGGGAACGCCATCGACAGGAGATGCTCGTCGTGGCGCCAGTCGAGCTCGACGTGCACGAGCAGCTCGGCGCTGCCGGCGCGCAGCTCGTAGGTGATCGTGGCAGATGACGGCCCGAACGGGCGCCGCACGGCGACCCGGCCGACGAGCGGGCCACGATCGGTGAGCTCCACCTCGACGTCCGCCGCACCCGTCAGGGCCGTCGCGTTGCGGCGCGTCCAGGCTTCGAGGTCCCACGCGTCGTACTCGACCGGATGGTCCGGCGCCAGCTCGAGCACCGCGGCGAACGCACCGGTCGGAACCAGCTCGCGGGCGTTGGCGAGATCGATGATCGAGCAAAGGTTGCCCGCATGGTCCCAACGGACCGCGAGGCGCGAGTTCGTCATCGAAGTGTCGGAACAGATCACACGGTCGTCCACGGGGACCGGCCGGAGCGGGGCGACGCCGAGTGCCGGCACGCTCGCCAGCACGGCGAGGTCGCCGTCGGCGAGCACCTGGATGCCCCCGGCCGAGTCGACACCCGATCCCTCGCCGACGCCGCGCACGTCATGAAGGACGACGACACCGTCGACCGGCGCGTCCGCCGGGTTCGCCAACGACTGGCCGGAGGGGGCGATCTCGGCCAGCAGGCCGGCGACCCGGCCGTCGAGCTCGGCGCCGACGCGAGCGAACACGGCTTCGGCATCGGCATGGGCCCACGCGATCGACGAGCCGGGAAGGATGTCGTGGAACTGCTGCGTGAGCACCTCGCGCCAGAGGTCGTCCACCCCGGCCGAGCGACCGAGCGTGGCCGCCCACAGTTCAGCTTCGACCAGCAGCCGCTCGCAACGCCGGTTGCCGAGCTTCGTGCGCAGCTGGCTCGTGAGTGTGCCGCGGTGCGTCTCGAAGTACAGCTCACCGCGCCACACGGGGATGCGCGCGCCGGCGCTGAGGTCGGCCTCGACCGCCTCGAAGAAGTCGTCGGGGGTGCCGATCTCGAGGGTGTAGCGGGGGTCGGAGGCGGCAAGGCGGCGAGCCCGCTCGAGCATCTCGCGGGTCGGGCCGCCACCACCGTCACCGTGTCCGAACGGCACCAGCGATTGGCCGCTCCAGCCGTGGTCCTTGAAGTTCGCCGCGGCGTACGCCAGCTCGGCCGGCGTGATCTCGGCGTTGTAGGTGTCGACGGGCGGGAAGTGGGTGAGCACCCGCGTACCGTCGAGTCCTTCCCACCAGAACGTGCTGTGCGGGAAGCGGTTCTGCTTGTTCCACGAGAGCTTCTGGGTGACGAAGCGCTGCATACCGCCGGCGGCGAACAGCTGCGGGAGGCCGGCCGGGTATCCGAACACGTCGGGGATCCACACCTCCTCGCAACGCTGACCGAACTTCTCCTCGAAGTAGCGCTGACCGACGACGATCTGGCGGGCGAGGCTCTCGCCGGACGGCAGGTTCATGTCGGCTTCGACCCACATTCCGCCGACCGGCACCCACTGGCCACGTTCGGCGCGCTCGACGATGCGGCCGAACAGTTCCGGCGCCAGTTCCTCGATCCAGGCATAGTGCTGCGCGCTGGAACAGGCGAACCGGTACTCGGGGTAGTCGTCCATCAGCGCAGTGGCCGAGGCGAACGTGCGCACACACTTGCGGCGTGTCTCGCGGATCGGCCACAGCCATGCCGTGTCGATGTGGGCGTGCCCGATGGCGATCGAGCGATGCGGCGGGAGTGCGGCGTCGACTCGTTGGCCCGCGACCCACGGTTCCAGGGCTCGGCGGGAAGCTTCGACGTCGGGGAGGCGGTCGAGCGCCGCCTCGAGCGCGCGCAGCATCTTCACCCGGCGCTGATCGTCGAGGCGCAGGGTACGCATCATCCCGTCGACGACCTCGATGTCGTAGGCGAGCGCCTCGGCGCAGGGGTCGACCACGACGAGTTCGGCACACCGCAAGCGGTAGATCGGATCGCTCGTCGCGGTATCGGGTGAGCCCTGCGGCGACGGCCGGAATTGAGGGAACGACGGGTTCGAAGCCGCTTCGAGCAGCAGCGTGACCTCGCCCGTCGAATCGTCGAGCGCGTAGTTCGTGCGCCGCGGGTGGATCCCCTGCAGGGGGCGCCACGAACCGCTGCCGTCGAGCTCGACGAGCAGGCCTTCGCACTGGAAACCGGCCGCGTCGGGACGGAAGCCGAGGTCGATGACCGCCTCGACGCGTCGGCCCGACCACTCCTCCGGCCGCGACCCCTCGAAGCGGAACCAGGTGGTGCCCCACGGTGCGCCCCAGTCGTCGCCGGCGGCGAACGGATCGAGGTGGTCGAGGTCAGGGCCGGCCTGGATCGTCAGCGCACGACGGTCCGGGTTGACGAGTGGCAGCACCCGCTCCCACAGTTCGCGCCGGATGCGCTTCTCGATCAGGTCGCGGTCGTCGAACACCCCGCGAGACTACGACTGCCGTTCGGGCCCTTGCGCCCCCTGATTTGTGGCAGCCATTCGGCCGACCCGCTGGCGAAGTGTCTGCCGCAAGTTTTCGGTCCGCGGTTTGTGGCAGCCATTCGGCCGACCCGCGGGCGAAGTGTCTGCCGCAAACCGCGAGCGGGACGGCCGAGCCGATCGATTCAGACGACGGTCACGTTGAACGCTTCGAAGCCGTTGCGGCCCTCGCGCACGTCATAGGCGACGCGGGCGCCGTTGTCGAGCGTCTTGAAACCCTCATCGAGAATCGCCGAGAAGTGGACGAACAGGTCCTTGCCGCCGTCGTCGGGCGTGATGAACCCGTACCCGCGACCCGGATTGAAGAACTTGACCGACCCGCCGCCGGCCCCGCCCGCCTGCGGCGCGGACGTCAGCGCCCGGTCGTGCGGGGCGGGCTTGGCCCGCTTCGGGGCGGCGATCACGGTCTGCCGCGACGAGACGGCCTGAACGACCTGGCCCCCTTCGGGGCCTGACCCGGGAGGGGGCGAACTCGGCTCGGGGCGAGCAGCGAGCGCCCCGAAGCGGGGTTCGGTGATCGGCTCGCTGATGCCGATGCCCCGCTGGAGCTTCATCGCGTCCTTCTTCTGGGCGCCATCGAGCAGCGACACGACGGTGCCGGTGGCGCCGGCCCGGGCGGTGCGACCCGAGCGGTGCAGGTAGGTGGAGTCCTCGGCCGGCGGGTCGAAGTGGACGACCGCGGACACGCCGTTGACGTGGATGCCGCGGGCGGCGACGTCGGTGGCGATCAGCGCAGATGCCGCGCCCTTCTTGAACGACGCGAGGGCTCGATCACGCTGGCCCTGGCTGCGTCCGCCGTGGATCGGCTCGGCGTCGACACCGACCTTGCCGAGCTGCTTGGCCAGACGGTCGGCGCCATGACGGGTGCGGGTGAACACGATCGTCGAACCGAGCCGGTTGATCACCTCGGCCGTGGTCGTGACGCGGTCCTCGCGGCTGACGGTCCAGAACAGGTGCTGGGCGGCGTGCACGTCGGGGCCCTTCGGGCCGACCTCGTGACGCGCCGGGTCGCGCTGGAAGTCGTTGACCAGCTTGGCGACGGGACCGTCGAGGGTGGCCGAGAACAGCAGGACCTGGCGGTCGTCGCGGGTCTGGCCGACGATGCGACGGACGGCGGGCAGGAAGCCCATGTCGGCCATCTGGTCGGCCTCGTCGATGACCACGGTGGCGACGTCACGCAGATCGAGGGCACGCATCTGGAGCAGATCCTCGAGGCGGCCCGGGCAGGCGACGACGAGCTCGACGCCCTGGTCGAATGCTCGCTTCTGGTGTCCGTAGCCGACGCCGCCGTAGATGGCGACGGCCGCGTGACCCTCGGCCTTGGCGAACGGGACGAGCTCACCCATGATCTGCTCGGCGAGCTCACGGGTCGGCGCGAGGACGAGCGCGACGGGGCGCTTGGGACGGGCGTCGGTGAGGCGGGCGACGAGCGGGAGCCCGAAGCCGAGCGTCTTGCCCGAGCCGGTCGGCGCCCGGCCGGCGACGTCGCGCCCGGCGAGCGCGTCGGGGATCACGGCGGCCTGGATGGGGAACGA
>CAZYWK010000007.1:0-2500 GCA_964651825.1 uncultured Ilumatobacteraceae bacterium
ACCAGATCGAGAACCGCATCATCGAGGCCAAGAGCCGTGGCATCTACGAGGCGCCCGCGCTCGGGTTGCTGCAGATCTGCTACGAGCGGCTGCTCACCGGCATCCACAACGAGAACACGCTGGAGAACTACTCCACGATGGGCCGCCGCCTCGGCCGGCTGCTCTACGAGGGCCGGTGGTTCGACCCGCAGAGCCTGATGCTGCGCGAGCCGCTGATGCGTTGGGTCGGCTCGGCGGTCACCGGCGAGGTCACGGTCCGTCTCCGCCGCGGCGACGACTACTCGATCCTCGACACCACGAGCCCGAACCTCACCTACGAGCCCGACCGCCTGTCGATGGAGCGGGTGGAGGACGCGGCGTTCGGCCCGCTCGACCGCATCGGCCAGCTCACGATGCGCAACCTCGACATCACCGACACCCGCAACAAGCTCGGTGTGTACCGCAGTGTCGGCACCCTCGCCGCCGGCGACGTCACCCCCGCCCTCGACCCCCCATCCGACTGAGCCGCCTCAGGCGGTGAGGTGCGCGACGAGGCCGGCGACGAGGCGGGCCCGTTCGGGCATCGAGGCGACGACGAGGTGCTCGGTGTCGGCGTGCGCGCCACCGCCCACCGCGCCGAGCCCGTCGAGCGTCGGGACGCCGAGTGCGGCGGTGAAGTTGCCGTCGCTGCCACCGCCGACCGCCACGCCACGGAGACCGGGCAGCACGGCCTGGGCGATCGGGAGGATCGTGGCCGAGGCGGACTCGGGCATCGGCGGGCGACCGATGGAACCGGTCACGCTGATCGCCGCCTCGGGATCGATCGGGGCCAGGCCGGCCATCAGCGCCTCGATCCGCTCACGTTCCGCGGCCGACTCCACCCGGACGTCGACCCTGACGCGGGCCTCGGCCGGCACGACGTTGTCGGCGGTACCGGCGCTCGCCACGGTGGGCGTGACAGTGGTGCCTGCGTCCGGATCGGCGAAGCCGGCGATGATCAGCACCTGATGCGACGCCTCGATCAGCGCGTTGACACCCTTCTCCGGCTCCAGCCCGGCGTGGGCTGCCCTGCCGTTGATCACGACTTCGAAGGTGCCGGTGCCCTTGCGACCGGTCTTCACGTGCCCGCCGTCGGCCGACGGTTCGAGCACGAGCACCGTTCCGCACACGAGAGCGCGCTGCTCGATGAGGCCGCGGGACTCGTTCGATCCGACCTCCTCGTCGGCGCTGAGCAACAACTCCGCTCCGGAGCGATCGTCGAGAGCAGCCAGACCGTGGATCGCCTGCACGACCCCGCCGAGCATGTCGAACACCCCCGGCCCGGTCGCGACCCCGTCGACGACTCGGAACGGGCGGTCCTCCAGGGTGCCGAGCGGGAACACGGTGTCGTGGTGGCCGACGAGCAGCACCTTCGGCTCGCCGCCGCCCCGCCAGTGCACGTGCGGTCCGGCCGGGCTGTCGATCAGCTCGGCGGTTCCGCCGAGGCGTCGTTCGATGATCGCAGCGAGCACCTTGGCCGACGCCGACACCGCGTCGAGATCGAGCGACGGCGACTCGACCTCGACGAGCTCGCGCAGGTCGGCGAGCATCTCGGCGGTCGAGAAGTCGGCCTCGTCGGGGATCGTCTGCACGGGGCCACCGTATTCGCTGCACGGGCGATCCGCCGGAGTTGATTGACTGGAACGATGGGGACGGCCGATCACCGCCAGGAGCTGGCCGAGTTCCTGCGCGGGCGCCGGGAGGCCACCCGCCCCGACCAGGTCGGGCTGCCGGCGGGGCGCGGCCGCCGCACCCCGGGCCTGCGCCGCGAGGAGGTGGCAATGCTCGCCGGGGTGTCGCTCACCTGGTACACGTGGCTCGAACAGGGGCGACGGATCAACGCGTCGCGCGACGTCCTGTTGGCGATCGGTCGGGCGTTGCGGCTCGACGACGCCGGCGTCGATCACCTCCTCTCGCTCGCCGAGCCGGGCAACGCGGCGCCGGTCGAGGTGCCGGCCACTCCGCCAGCTGCCCTCGAACGGCTGCTCGACGCGCTCATGCCGGCGCCCGCCTACGTGCTCGGGCCGCGCTGGGAGTTCCTCGCCTGGAACGACGCCCAGCAGCGCTTGTACCCCCGCATCGAGCACCTCGAACCGCCTCGCCGGAACCTGATGTGGGTGCTGTTCGCCGATCCGGCCACGCGTACCCTCATCGTCGACTGGGACATCCACGCCCGCCAGGCGCTCGCCGAGTTCCGCGCCGCGACCTCAGCGGTCCGACACGATCCGGCGATGGTCGAGCTGATCGCGATGCTGCGCGCCGAATCCGACGACTTCGACCGTTGGTGGCCGGAGCACGACGTGTCGGGCTTCGAGACGCGACTGCGCCGATTCCACCATCCCACCGCCGGCGAGCTGACGTTCCAGTACCAGCAGCTCGCGCCGGTCGAGTGGCCGAACCTCCGCGTCGTCGCCCAGCTCGCGGTCCCCGGCGACGACTCCGCCGAACGCCTCGCCGTCCGCCACTACTTGGTATAGCTCGG
>CAZYWK010000007.1:2600-31182 GCA_964651825.1 uncultured Ilumatobacteraceae bacterium
GCGACGAGGGCGGCACCGACGATGCCGGCGTTGTTGGCCATCTGGGCCGGGACGATCTCGGTGGCGATCTTCAGCTTCGGGAGCCACTCGTCGGCCTGCTTGCTCGCGCCGCCGCCGACGATGAACAGGTCGGGCGAGAACAGCCGCTCCAGATGGCGCAGGTACTTCTGCACCCGCTTGGCCCACGCCGACCACGACAGCTCGTCGCGCTTGCGGGCGCTCGCCGCCGCCTTCGTCTCGGCGTCGTAGCCATCGAGCTCGAGGTGCCCGAGCTCGGTGTTCGGCACGAGATGCCCGTCGATGAACAGCCCCGAACCGATCCCGGTGCCGAACGTCAGCATCATCACCACACCGCCACGGCCCTGCCCGGCGCCGAAGCGCAGCTCGGCCAGGCCGGCAGCGTCGGCGTCGTTGATCATGTGGACATCGACACCGGACGCCGCGGTGAACACGGCATCGGCATCGACGTTCATCCACGACTCGTCGATGTTCGCCGCCGACTCGACGATCCCCGCCCGCACCACCGCCGGGAAGCCGACCCCGGCCGGGCCGGTCCACGAGAAGTGCGTCACCAGTTGCTGGACGACGCCGGCCATGGCGTCCGGCGTGGCGGGCTGCGGGGTGTCGATGCGGTAGCGCTCGCTGACCAGCTCGCCGGTCGCGAGATCGACGATCGCCGCCTTCATCCCGGTGCCCCCGATGTCGATGCCCAGGCTGGTCGTCGGGGAGCCGGCTTCGATCACGCCGGGGAACCGTAGCGAGTCTGCGCCCACGTCATGCCACGTTGCACGTCGGGTTCACGAGGCAGCCCGAGGACGTGTTCGGCGACGATGTTCCGCTGCACCGCGAACGTGCCGCCGCCCAGCGTGAGCGCCGGCGAGAACAGGTAGCCGTAGTGCCAGATCGGGTCGACGTCGGGGAACTGGCGAGCCGAGATCTCCGCGGCGAGGTTGTTCTCCGTCGGCCCGCTCTGCATCGACGCCGGGATCTTGCCGACCGGACCCGAGCCCGTGAGCATTCCCGCGGCACCGGTGAGGTCCTTGGCCAACGCCATGACGTGCTGGCCGTGCTCGTCGGCCATGATCTTCTGGATCGATGCCTCGGGCCCGGGCGTCTTGCCGTTGAGCGTCGCCGACAGGCTGCGCATCCGGTTGAGGTGGAGCAACTGCGCTTCGACGTGCAGGGCGGCCGCCCGGTCACGCAGGACCGGATCGTCGAGGCCGCCGGCTCCCCGGATCAGCTCGATCAGCTCGTCGGCTGATGGTCCGACGCCCCACAGCGAGCCCGCCGACGACAGCGAGACCCGCTCGTTCGACAGCGTGACCTTCGCCAGCCGCCACCCGTCGTTCTCCTTGCCGACGAGCAGCGACGCCGGGATCCGCACGTTGTCGAAGAACACCTGGTTGAACGAGTGCGCCGTGGTCATGTCGACGATGGGGCTGAGTGTGATGCCCGGCAGGTCCATCGGACAGATGAAGTACGAGATGCCCTTGTGCTTGGGCTGGTCGGGATCGGTGCGAGCGATGAGGATGCCGTACTTCGAGTGGTGGGCGCCGCTCGACCAGATCTTCGACCCGTTCACCACGTACTCGTCACCGTCCTTGACGGCCCGGCAGGAGAGGCTGGCGAGGTCGGAGCCCGCGTCGGGCTCGGAGAACAACTGGCACCAGATGTCCTCACCGCTGAGGATCCTCGGCAGGTACCGCTCGTGTTGCTCGGGCGTGCCGGCGAGGAAGATGGTCGGCGCCGCCCAACCGATCCCGATCGGGTTCGACGGGCGCCGCACCCCGGCCGCGGACAGCTCGTCGTCGATCACCAACTGCTCGATCGGGTCGGCACCGAGCCCCCACGGCGCCGGCCAGTGCGGCACGACGTAGCCACCCTCGGCGAGATCGTTCGCCGTCGGTTCCGGATGGGCTGCGAGCCAGTCGCGGACGTTGCGCCGCGCCGGATGATCGTCGGGAGGAAGGTCGAAGTCCATCGCCGGCCAGTCTCGCCGGATCGTTGCCCCGACGCCGAACCCGGCGCGTTAGCCGGCGGCCGTCTTCCTGGCCGCGGTCTTCTTGGTCGCCGTCTTCTTGGTCGCCGTCTTCTTGGCAGGAGGGACCGGGGCGATGCCCTGGCCACCACGTCGCATCGACGGACCACGCGACGGGGCGAGGCGTTCGGCACCGGTGGCTTCGAAGAGGCGGTCGATCTCGTCGATGTGCATGTCGATCATGTCCCACAGGTCGGGGACGAGCTCGCGGCACGCGATCAGCCCGAAGTCGAGCTTGTCGAGGTAGCTGTGCACCGTGATGTTGAGGCCCATCCCCTCGGCGATGGTCGACACGGGGATGTAGTTGTCCATGCGGGCGCCGGCGAAGTAGAGCGGCTGGCGCGGACCGGGCACGTTGCTGATCACCACGTTGGCGGGCAGCGTCGCCCGGTTGGCGAGCCGCAGCCGGGTGACGAGGCGCATCGCGGAGGTCGCCACCACCGGCGAGGTGAACTGGGAGATGTCGGTCACCGCGGTGGCCGGGATCAGGTCGAGCTGGTGCTTGGCGACGTTCATCGCCTCGTGGCAGCGCAGGACCCGCTCGAGCGGGTCGGCCACGTTGGTCGGCAGCTCGGCGACGATGCTCGTGACCCGGTTCGTCCACGGGTCCTCCTCCTCCCCCGTGCGGATCGACACCGGCACCATCGCCCGCAACGGCTTGTCGGGGAGCGCGTCGTGCTTGATCAGGTACTCCCGCAGGCCGCCGGCGCAGATCGCCATGACGATGTCGTTGACGGTGCAGCCGGTGGCGTCTTTGAGCTGCTTGATGTTCTCGAGCGACGTGGACCGCATCGCGAACCGGCGGTGCGACGTGATCGCCTTGTTCCACGGCGTCGGCGGGGCGGGCGTGATCGGCAGGCTGACGCGTGAGATCGACTCGTCGACCGGCCGGGCCGTGACGCGGGTCGCCACCGCGGTCACCACGTTGCGCGCCTGCGCGGCCATCCCGCTCACGCTGGTGAGGCCGGCACCCGCCGCCACGTCGCGCACGAGCCGGAGCTGGACGCGGAGGTTCTTCAACGGGTTCGATGCGAGGTGCGCCGCGGTGTGCTGGAGCATCTCCAGCTCGCTCGGCATCGCTTCGCCGTCCCACGCGACGGGCTCGAGCGTGTTCTCGGCGTCGGGGTCGGTGTCGGTGAGCATGTTGAGCAGGATCACGCCGGATGCCCCGTCGATGGTGGCGTGGTGGGTCTTGGTCAACATCGCCCACCGGCCGTCGGCAAGTCCCTCGATCACGTAGCACTCCCACAGCGGGCGCGAGCGGTCCATGTGCCGCCCGACGATGCGGGCCACCTGCTCGGCGAGCTGGTCGGCTGCGCCGGGAGGCGCCAAGCCGAGGTGGCGGACGTGGTAGTCGAGGTCGAACTCGGGATCGTCGATCCAGTACGGGTGGTCGAGCTGGAGCGGGACGGTCACGAGGCGGCGGCGCATCGGGTCGAGCCGACCGATCATCCCCTCGAACCGGCGGTAGGCGTGCTCGTACGGGTCGAAGTCGGGGCTCGGACGTTGATAGATGGCGAGCCCGCTCACGTGACCGAACGTGGTCGGCGTCTCCATGTACAAGAAGCTGGCGTCGAGGCCGGTCAGTTGCTTCATGGCTGCTTCACGATCTGTCACCCCCGGTCGAGATCTGGTGACCGATCTTGGCACACTCTCCTACAACCGCTCGAAGAGACGTGCCGCTTGCTCGGCGGCCTTGGCCCGCACCTCGTCACCGTCGACCCGGACGGCGCGCCCGTCGGTCAGCACCCGCTCACCGTCGACGTCGACGTGGAGCGCGCGGACGCCGGTGGTGTACGCCAAGCGCCACGGATCGAGCGGGGCGTACGACCACGTGACAGCGTCGGCGGCGACCTCGGGCACGAGCGAGCGCGACGTCTCGAGCCACGACCACGCGAGGTCTGGGGTCGCGGTGATGTCGTGCTCGCGGGCCCGGACGAAGGCGACCCGGAACTCGTCGAGCATGTCGGCGCCGATGCCGTCGGTGCCGAGCGCCACCGGGTTGGTGAACCGCATCGGGGCGGCGTAGCCGACGGCGTTGTTCATGTTCGAGCGCGGGTTGTGCACGATCGTTCCCCGCATGCCGTGGTCGTCGGGCAGATGGACACCGTGGACGACGAGCCAGTCGTCGGTGGAGAGCGACGCGAGCCGCGCCGGCGCGTCGATGTCGTCGATCCCTTCGGCGACGTGCACGTGGACGCCGACGCCATGGTCGAGCGCGAGCGCGGCGGCAGCCTCCAACGTGTCGTCGGAACAGGTGAACGCGGCATGGACGCCGACCATCCCGCGGCCCCCCTCGCGCAGGTAGCGGTCGTTCTCCGCCAACCCGCGGTTGGCCCCGTCGGCGCCGTGCCGGTCGGTGACGCCGTAGCAGGTCGACACCCGGACGCCGACTTCGGCGCAGGCGTCGGCGATCACCTTCAGCGACCCCTCGATCGCGTTGGGCGACTCGTGGTGGTCGATGATCGCCGTGCACCCCGACTCGAGCGCCTCGAGGGCGCCGAGCTTGGCCGACCACTCCAGCATCTCGAGGTCGAGCGCCCGGTCGAGCCGCCACCAGACGAGCTCGAGCACCTCGAGGAAGCCGTGGGGAGTGCGCGGCGGCGCAGGCATGCCACGCGCGAGGGCCGAGTACAGGTGGTGGTGCGCACACACCAACCCCGCGCTGGTGGCGAGTGGTGTGTCGGTCATCGGATCAGCGCGGGTGGTGGCGACCCGAGCGCGCGGCGGCGCTCTCGGCGGCGCGGGCCTCGGCCCGCTGCTTGCGCCGGAACCACTGCCAGATCGCGGTGATGATGATCGCCCCGATCAACGAGCCGATGATGCCGCTCAGGCGCAGGTCGAGGCCGTCGCCGGCGATCAGGCTGAAGATCAGGCCACCGACGAGCGACCCGGCGAATCCGGCCACGAAGGCCATGGTCCAGTCGACGCGGGGGCCGTCACGGCCGACGATGAGTTGGGCGAGGGCACCAATGCCCATTCCGAGACCGAGGATGGCGAGGATCAGCACGAGGCCAGACGCTAACGCGGGTATCGCTGACCTGCTGGTTCTCGGGGCGTACAGTTCGCGTTCGCACGTCCCGCAACGAAATGAGGATCAACATGATCAAGACCCTGATTGCCGCATTCGTCATCTTCCTGATCGCCACCTTCCCGGCGACCTGGCTCCTGATGCTGTTTCTCGGCAACGTCGGCCTCGGCATCAGCTATTGGGGCACACTGCCACTCGGCATCCTCGTTTCGGTGCTGCTCGGCGGTGCAACCGCACCAGCGATCGTCGTCCGCTGACCGGCGGACCACCCGATCGACCCATCACCAACAATCCATCACCAACTGAAAACTCCTCCCGAAAGGCTCCACCATGCTCGCAGAGTTCGGAACCGGCCAGGTCTTCTGGTCGTTCCTCTGGTTCTTCATCTTCATCATCTGGATCTACCTGCTGATCTTCATCTTCTCCGACATCTTCCGCAGCCACGACCTCGGCGGCTGGGGCAAGGCGTTGTGGTCGATCTTCATCATCGTGCTGCCCTACATCGGCATCTTCGCCTACCTGATCGCCCGCGGCGGTGGAATGGCCGAACGGAACATCAAGCAGGCCCAGGCGCAGCAGCAGGCGATGGATGCCTACATCCGCGACACCGCCGGGGGTGGGGCGTCGCAGGCCGATCAGTTGAGCAAGCTGGCCGACCTGCACACGGCCGGCAAGATCGACGACGCCGAGTACGCGTCGGCGAAGGCGAAGGTCCTCGCCTCCTGATTCCCGCTCGGGCCGGCCGGTTCGCCCGGTCGGCCCGAGGAACTCAGACCGGCACGGACTCCGCCGCCGTGTCGGTGCTCGTCGTGTCGGTCGCGGCCGGCGGGTCGCCGTCGAAGTACCGGACGATCGAGGAACCGACGTCGCCGAACGTCGTCTCGGGATGTTCGCGACGCACGAGGGAACGAAGTTGCTCGGTGCCGGCGATGAACAGCACCAGGAGTGTGACCGCTCCGATCCAGGTCTGCACCGACGCCCCCGGCGTGATCCACACGATCAGGGCGACGCCGGCGAGCGAGATGGCCCACGCGCCGAGGCGGTGACGCAACACGGGGGAGAGTGCACGGCGCGACGCTGCCGCCGCCCGGGTCGGTCCGACCAGCACCGCATATCCGAACAGGATCAGCCCCGTCGACACGCCGAGCCACGCCACCTCGTTGAGGATCGACGTACCGATGAGCGCGACCGAGTGGATGGCCGCCTCGATGTCGTTGACACCGGTGATGTTGACGGAGAGAGCACGCGCCGCCACCGCGCGGCCGACGATCAGCACGCCGCTGCCGACGATCAGTGCCAACCCGACGTTGCGCACCGCCGCCCGGCGGTCGGCCGCCAGGAACACGGCCAAGGCGTAGAGGACGACCACCGCGAGGAGCAACAGCACACTCATCTTCTCGATCGCACCGACCGCATCCTGCGCGCGGGCGAGCTGATCCGACTGGACGACCACGATCTCGCCGGCGTCGTCGGGGATCCGATCCAGCACCGCCTGGGGCAGACCGAGCGACGTGCCGAGTTCGGTCACGATGGTCCCGAGGTCGAGGGTGACCGTGCCGTCGGCGGTGGAGACACCGGGGCGCGTCTCGTCCTTGAGGATCCTGATCAACGCCGCATGAGCCCGCGCGTTGGCCTCCCGCCACAGGTTCTGCACCTTTGGTGTCGCCAGCAAGCGGTCGAGCTGTTCGGTCGCCGGTTCGCGCAGCGCCGAGGCGATCGGTCCGGCGAGCACCGACAGGGAGTCCGGGAGGCGATCTTCGAGTTGGGCCGACACATCGACGTAGCTGAACAGCTGGTCGACGAGGTACACGGACAGCGCGGCGCGAACATCGTCGTCACGCAGCATCTCGTCGGTGACCTCGACCCAGTTGTCGGTGTCGAGCAGCTCGCGGTCGAGCCATGAGTTCAGCGCCGCACCCATCGCGACGACGGTCGCGATCACGATGACGATCCAGACCAGCCACCCCGGCGCCGCCCCGCGACGGCGCTCGGGTGCGGCGCCGGTGTCGGCGTCGTCGACGAGTTCGACCATATGGCTCAGCCGAGCAGCTTCGCCTTGGCGGCGGCGAACTCCTCGTCGGTCAGGACGCCGGCAGCCTTGAGATCAGCCAGCTTGCTGAGCTCGCCCATCAGGTCGCCCGCCGGCGCAGCTGCCGGCGGAGCGGCGGCAGGCGCCGGCGCGGTCGCAGCCTGCTGGGCCTGCATCTCGGCCATCTGCTGTTGCATCTCGGCGATCTGCTGCTGCGAGTCGAACGCGGCCTGCTCGGCGGCGTCCTGCGTCGCCGCGGCCTGCGCCTTGCCGGCCTGGTGCCGGTTCACTCCGCCGGCCACCGCGGTCGCGGTGCCGGCGATGACGGCCGTGCGTGCCATCGTTCCGACGAGTCCTGGGCGTCCCCTGCGTCGCATCATCGTGCTGTTCTCCTGAGTTCAGTGGGTGGTTTGAGTGGGTGGGTTCGGGATGGGTCGTGCGCGGGCGGTCAGTCGTCGGCGAGCTCGGCGAGCTCGGCCAGCAACTCGTCGACGACGGCGCCCGGGATGCGGATGTTGTCGGCGAGGATGCCGCCAGAGGCGACGACCGCGTCACGGAAGGGCTTGGCCCACGTGTGTTCGAAGACGAGGATCGCTTCGGAGCTACCGGGCTCGAGGTTGGCCGCCCATTCGGCGACGTCCTCGTCGGAGATCAGCGCGTCGAGCTGATCGACCAGGCTGGCCAGCCGTGACGCGTCGTCGTTGATCCCGAGCTCGTCGAACTCGATGAAGTCGACGTCGCCGTTGTCGTCCTTGCGCACGAGGAGCCCGTCGATCACGCTGATCGTGTCGTCCTCGATCAGCCGTTCGAGCTCGGGAATGATCTCGCCGGTGAACTTGCTCCCGGGGAACTGGATCACGAGTACTTCAATCGGGCCCAGGGCCATCTGACACCTCCGCGTCGGTTTGTGGGTTCGCACACTGCTGGTACGTCAGCGTCAGCGTGCCAGCTTCTCCATGCCGGACCATCAGCCAAAGTGGGCGAATCCTACGCCTGATGACGACGGCGTGTTGAACAACGGCCGGTGAGCCGCAATGATGAGCGACCTCGCGGGCCGTCGGGCTCCGCACGACAGAAAGGTCACTCGTGACACTCGCAGCAACGTTCGGAACCGGAGAAGTGCTCTGGTCGATTCTCTGGTTCTTCCTCTTCTTCGTCTTCATCATGCTGATCTTCCAGATCTTCGGAGACATCATCCGCAGTGACGATCTGTCCGGCTGGGGCAAGGCGCTCTGGTCGATCTTCATCATCTTCTTGCCGTTCCTCGGCATCTTCGTCTACGTCATCGCGCGCGGCGGCAAGATGCACGAGCGCCAGGTGAAGGCCGTCCAGGCCAACCAGCAGGCGATGAACCAGTACATCCGCGACACCGCCGGTGGCCCCGACGCCGCGACTCAGCTCGCCACGCTCGCCGACCTCCACTCGGCCGGCAAGATCGACGACGCCGAGTTCGCCGCCGCCAAGGCCAAGATCATCGGGTGAGCCGGCGCGTCAGGCGCTGGTGAACGTGGCGAGCGTGTTGTCGTCGTTGTCCGACAGCGTGAGCGTCGTGCCGTCGACGGCGAACACCGAAGCGTCGGCGAGCATCAGGAGATAGGCGGCTTCGAACTCGCCGACCGGGCCCTCGCAGGCCATCATCGTGGACGCGAGCTCGTCGGAGATCGACACGACGTCCTTGTCGAAGCTGGCCCCGCCGGAATAGGTGTTGCAGCCGCTCGAACCCGACACGGTCGATCCGTCGAACACGAGCGTGGCCGTCACACCGTCCGGCGGGGCCTCGCCGTTCAGCTCGGTGAGGGTCCACGTGGCTCCTTCGACACTCGCCTCGGTGGCGAGGTCGGTCGTGCCGGAGCCGGCGTCGTCGTCGCTGCCACAGGCGGCGACGCCGCCACCGGCCACCGCGATCAACAAGGCAACGCTGAACACTCGACGCATCACGGATCGAACCGTACCGCGTCACCCCACCTACGCTGCGGCAATGCTGCCCCTTCAGGCCTACCTCGAGCACCTCCACGAGGCGTGCGCCGGCGACCGGTCCGGTGACGTCGCCACCTACATACCGGAACTGGCCGGCGTCGACCCGGAGCTGTTCGGCATCTGCCTCGTGCTGGTGGACGGGACCTCGTACGAGGTGGGCCACACCGACCACCGCTTCACGATCCAGTCGATGTCCAAACCGCTGACCTACGCCATGGCGCTCGACGAGCTCGGCGCCGAGGCGGTCGGCGCGCGGATCGGTCTCGAGCCGACGGGCGACCCGTTCAACGCGATCAGCCTCGACCCGGCCACTGGGCGAGCCACGAACGCGATGGTCAACGCGGGAGCGATCACCGCCGCCGACCTCCTGCACGGCTTGCACGGCGAGTCGGCCCGCGCGCATCTGGTCGAGGGGTACTCGAAGTTCACCGGCCGCGCGCTGACGATCGACGACCGCGTCGCCGAGTCGGAGCGCACGACCGGGCACCGGAACCGCGCGATCGCCCACCTGCTCCGCGGCGCCGGTTCGATGGGCGCCGACGTCGAGGGCTCACTCGACCTGTACTTCCAGCAGTGCTCGGTGTCGGTCGACTGCCACGACCTCGGCGTGATCGCCGCCACGCTCGCCAACGGCGGCCGTAACCCGATCACCGGTCAGGTCGCGGCGGGCCGGTCGACGGTACGCCACGTGCTGTCGGTGATGTCGAGCTGCGGCATGTACAACGGCGCAGGGCGCTGGATCGTCTCGGTCGGCCTCCCGGCCAAGAGCGGGGTGAGCGGTGGCATCATCGCCGTGCTGCCCGGTCAGCTCGGCATCGCCGTGTTCTCGCCGCGGCTCGACGAGCAGGGCAACAGCGTCCGCGGGGTGGCGGTGTGCCGGCAGCTCTGCGACGAGCTCGACCTGCACCTCGTCGGCAGCGGCCGTCAGCTCGGCAACCGGCTGCCGGCCGTGCGGACGCTGGCCGACGGCGGTTCGGCCAGGCGGCGCAGCGACGACGATGTCCGGCGTCTCGGCGAGCTGGGCGATTCGGTGGTGGCGATCGAGCTGCGTGGTGACGTCGACTTCGCCGATGCGGAGTGGGCGGTCCGCCAGCTCGTCGACGCTCGTGCCGCGAGCGGCGCGCCGTACGTGATCGTCGACGTGAGGCGAGCCGACGTGGTCCATCGCAGCCTGGCACGCATGCTGGGGCCGGTCATCCGTGAGCTCGACCAGGCGGGAGGCGCACTCGTGCTGAGTGGCGTGCACGACGACGCGGTGGAAGCGGACATCCCCCAGTTGACCGCCGAGGTCGGTCCGGTGGAGATCGTGGCCACGCTCGACGACGCGTTGGAATGGTGCGAGGACCGGCTCCTCGCGGCTTCGACGGGCTGATCTGCAACAGTGTGGCCATGAGAGACATCGTGCTCGGGCTGGTCGCGATCCTCGTCGGTGCGGTCTTCTGCTTCCGCGGCTACTTCGCCATGCGCGTCATCATCCCGGTCTGGGGCGCCTTCGCCGGGTTCATGCTGGGTGCCGGCATCGTGTCGTCGTCGACCGGCGACAACTTCTTGAGCACGGCGCTGGCATGGATCGTCGGACTCGCCGTCGCCGTCGTGTTCGGCCTGATCGCGTACCTCTACTACGCCGTCGCGGTCGTCCTCGGGATGGCCGCGATCGGGTTCGTGCTCGGGACGGGGCTGATGGCGTTCCTCGGTGTGCGCTGGTCGTGGGTGATCATTCTGGTCGGCGTCATCACCGCCGGCGTACTGGCCTTCGTCGCCATCGTCGGCAACATGCCGATGGTGCTGCTGACCCTGCTCACCGCACTCGCCGGCGCCACGGTCATCACGTCGGGGATCATGCTGCTCGTCGGCGCGGTCGACACCGACGACTTCGATGCCGGCGGCACCACCGCGTCGGTGAACGACGACTGGTGGTGGTATGCGATCTACGTCGGACTCGCCGTCGTCGGCATCATCTCCCAGTGGACCACCACTGCCCAACGCCAGGCCACCCTCCGCGAGGCGTGGTACAGCAGCGATGCCGCGACCGTGGGCTGATCCCCCCTCCGCGGTCGACCAACCGTGACCGATACCTTCGCCGACTGCGAGCGGCGCGACGACGGCTTGTTCGAGCAGGACGTGAACGCCTGGAGCTCGGTCGCGTATCTGGTCGCAGGCGCGGTGATCGTGCGGCAGGTCCGGCGAGCAGGGTTGCCACGGGCGCTCGACGTGCTCGCCGTGCTGGTCGCCCTGGAGGGGGCGGGGAGCTTCCTCTACCACGGCGCGGCGAGCGATCTGGCCCAGGCCCTCCACGACGTGCCGCTCGTGGCGATGCTCGCGTTCATCGCCGGCTGGCACGGCGGTCGCCTCGTCGGGCAACCGGAGCGGTACGCGGTGGTGACGGCAGTCGGTGGGATCGCGCTGGGCGCCGCGGGGTCGTTCGTGTCGGGAGCCACGAACGCCGCCGTTGCCCTGTTCGTGGGGGCGATCGTGATCACCGAGCTCGTCGCCCGGCGCCGCCGCCTGGCACCGGTGTGGACCGCATCGATCGTGATGTTCAGCGTCCTGGCCGTCGGAGTTTGGCTCCTCGGGACACCGGCCAGCCTGGCGTGCGACCCTGACTCCGTCGTCCAGCCGCACGGCTTGTGGCACGTCATGACGGCGATCGTGCCCGTGGTGTGGGTCGATCGTGCCTATGCCGCGACCCGCCCCGACTCGCCGCCGCTGATCATGCGCCGCGCCACGGATCGCGTGATCGGCACGATCGCGTGGTTGCTCACGCATGCGTTCCATCGCTCGGTCGACGTGCGCTGGCGGGACCGGATGCCGCCGCGCCGCACGCCAGTGCTCATCGTGGCCAACCACGGCAATGGCTTCGTCGACCCGATCGTGGTCGCCGGTGCGCTCGGCAGGCTCCCCCGCTTCCTCGCGAAGGCCAGCCTGTGGAAGATCGCCGTCGCCAGGCCGTTCCTCGGCCTCGCCGGGGTGCTCCCCGTGTACCGCTCGGCGGACGGCGATCGCACGAGCGACAACCGCTCGATCTTCGAAGCCTGCCACCGCGGCCTGGCGAACGGATCGACCGTGGCGATCTTCCCGGAGGGCACCACCGGTGACCGGGCCGGCCTCGACCGCGTCCGCTCGGGAGCCGCACGCATCGCGCTCGGTGCGCTCCACGTTGCGCCCGACCTGCACATCGTGCCGATCGGTCTCGCGTTCGAGAGCCGTATCGAGACGCGCAGCCGTGCCGTCGTGATGTTCGGCGAGCCGATCGAGGTGGCCAGGTTCGCCACCGACACGGAACCCGGCCGCGCCGACATACACGCCCTCACCGCCGAGATCACCGCCGCGCTGGAGGCCGTATCGCCGACGTTCACCTCGGTCGACGAGCGCGAGATCCTGCGCGCCGCCGCCCGCACCGAACGCGACGACGCGGCACGGCACGGTACGGCACGGTTCGGTGACATCGAGGTCGTCGCCCGGTCGCTCGCCGCCGCCGAGCCCGCCCGCCGCGAGGCCGTGATCGAGCGCTACCGCTCCTACGCCACCCGGCTGAACCTCGTGGGCCTCGACGACGACGCCCTGGACAGGCGGAGCACGCCGTGGTGGCGGCTCGCGCTGTCGATCCTCGCCATCGTGTTCGGCGGGGCGCTGCTCGTCACCGTCACGCTCATCCATCTGCCCGCTGTGGCCGTCGTGGTGGGTGGCACCGCGCTGGTCCACTCGACCGCGACGAAGGGGACCGTGCGCGTGTTGCTCGGCCTGGTGACGGGCTTGCTGACCTGGACGATCGCGGGCATCGTGATCGCCGACGGTGTGGGCGCCGTCGTCGCCGCTGCGGCCGTTGCTGCCGGTGGTGCCGCCGCCCTCGTCGTGTGGCCGCCGCTCGTCCGCGAGGTTCACGCGATCGCCGGGCGTTGGACCGCCCGCGACCGCGGCAGTCTGATGACGGCGGTGCTCGCCGACCGCGGAGCCGTCATCGAGGCCGTCCGGGATGCGAACATGTCGTCGTGACCGACCCGGAACCACCCCTCGATCCGGAGCCACCCGTCGACCCGGAGGCGCCCCTCGATGTTGACGCGCTGACGCTCGAACTGGACGCCGAGATCCCGAAGCGTTCGAAGGGCAAACAGCTCCGCAGCGCCGTCTTCCGTGGCGTCATCGTCGTCGGCGCGCTCGCCATCTCCGGCTTCGTCCTCGTGTCGACGTTCGAGGATCTCGACTTCCAGGCGATCCTCGACTCGGTCCGCTCGCTCGAGGATGCCGACATGATCGCGCTGGCGTCGATGTGGGTGATCTGGGTGGCCTGCCAGGGCCTGCTCACCGGCTCGTTGATCCGGGGATTGCCGGTGCGGCGTGGCGTCATCGCCTACCTCGGCCCGGCCGGGGTGACGTCGGTGCTCCCGGGCCCGAGCGACCTCCCGTTCCGCCACAAGATGTTCACCAGCTGGGGCTACTCCGCGTCGGAGGCGACGCTGGCCGTCGCCGCCGGGGGTGTGTTCAGCATCGGCATCAAGCTGGTGCTCCCCGTCGTCGCCGCGATCGGGCTCCTGGTGTCGGACGCACCGATCGAGGGATCGTTGCGAACCATCGTGGTGATCGCCGTGATCGTCGGAGCGGGGGTCATGCTCGTTGCCTACCTGTTCGCCGCCGAGCGCCGGACCGCCTGGTTCGGACGGTTGATCACCGCGATCTGGGCCTTCGTGCTGAAGCTGCTGCACCGGCCCGATCCGCCCGACCTCGCGGCCCGGATGATCTCGGCACGGTCCGAGGCGATCGAGCGGCTCCGCGACCGTTGGCTGATCGGCACCTGGGCCACGGTGATCACGGCGGCATCACGGTTCGCGCTCTTGCTGATGGCGATCCGCTTCACCGGCACACCGGAGGAGGCCATCAGTTGGCCCCAGGTGTTCGTCGTGTACGCCGTGGTGCAGGGCCTCACGGTGCTGCCGATCACCGCCGGCGACGCGGGCGTGAGCGAGATCGCCTACATCGGCCTGCTCACCGCCGCGGCCGGATCGCAGTACGTCAACCAGATCACCGCCGGCGTGTTGATCTTCCGGGTGCTGACCTGGATCGTCATCATCCCCATCGGGCTCGGCACCCTGGCCGTGTGGCAGCGCGCGCTCCGCCGCCGCACCGCCACGCCCGCCGCCCATTAGGGAAGCGCCAGCGACGAGGCGGAGCGAGGCCGACCTCGATCGTCACGACCAGACTCGCGGTGAGGCCGAGCAATCGTCAGAGGTAGCTGTTCTTC
Organism: uncultured Ilumatobacteraceae bacterium; assembly: GCA_964651825.1. Taxonomy (GTDB): domain Bacteria; phylum Actinomycetota; class Acidimicrobiia; order Acidimicrobiales; family Ilumatobacteraceae; genus Sva-07. The sequence continues at coordinate 16,912 of CAZYWK010000007.1, forward strand.
TCGAGCCAGCGCAGCGAGAAGAAGCCCCACACGGGCGGCAGGTAGAACGTCGACAGCCGGTAGAGCATCACCGCGGCGAACGCGGCCTCCTGCGGCATCCCGACGCTGGTGAGGCCGAAGATCAGGCCCCCTTCGGTCACGCCGATGCCGCCCGGCACCGGGATGAGCCCCGACAGCAACGACACACACATGTTGATGAACAACACGTCTTCGAACGCGACGTCGAACCCGAAGCTGCGACAGAAGACCGCCAACGCGCTGGCGAACAGCAACTCGGCCACCAGGTTGCCGCCGAACAGCATCGCCAGGCGCCGTGGTGAGTGGAGGCCGCGCAACACCCCAGCCGCCTCGTGGACGACACGCCGGGCGTAGCCGACGATCAACCGGCGCAGCTTCGGGATGGCTGCGACCACCACCGCGGCGACCGCCACCACGATGGCGATGATCAGCAGCAGGCTGGCCGCGTCGCTCGCCGGGTCGCTCAGGTCGAGGTCGAGTGACATCGACGTGAACAGCAGCAGGCTGAGCAGCAGGACCGCCTGCACGATGAACCCGCTGACGCCGTCGAGCGCACCGGTGGCCATGGCCGCTCCTGCCGGCACACCTTGCCGCTGGAAGAACCGGATGTTGACCGCGATGCGCGCCGCCGCCGTCGGGATCGCGAGGTTCACGTACGAGATCGCGAGCTGCAAGGCGTACACCGGCCCGAGCGGCAACGGGATCGGCGCCGCTCCGAGCGTCGCCACCGCCTGCGCCACACGTGGCGTCTGCGAGATCACGAACCCGATGGCCACCAGCCACCAGTCGGCGTCCTGAAGCGACTCGGTGAACTCGGCGAGGTCGAAGCCGGACAGCGCGGAGACGAGCATGAACACCGCGAGCAGCGGCAACGCGACCCGAATGACCGACCCGATGCTGAAGCGACGCAGCTGGACCAGCTTCGGGGCTTCCTCGCCGATCGCCTTGGCCACCTCGTCGCGGACGTCGTCGAGGTCGATGTCGAGCCGCCGCAGGGCGCGGCGCTGGTCACTGGTCAGTGCCACCGACTGGAGGTACGGCAAGATTGCCGCGATCTCCTCGTTGGTGCGGTTGGCGACGAGGGCAGCGACCGCATCGGACCGGCCTGCGAGCACGACGGTGGCGACGAACATCTGGGCGTCGTCGGAGCGGAGTTGCGCAACGCTCGGCGCCACGGTGGCCCCGCGGAAGTCGACGAACCCGAGCGCATCGTCGATGACGATGAGGTGCTCCTCGTCGATGGCACCGTGAGCGATGCCCGCATCGTGGAGCGCGTCGACGAGCTCCCACAGGCTGCGCAGCACCGTCGTCGCTTCGGGTCCGCTGAAGCGATGGTCGAGTGGTGTCGCCGGATCGACCACGCGGTCGGGCTCGACGAGCAGGGTCCCGGTGCGCCGGAGCACGAGCAGGGCGTCGTCGGACTGCGTGGTTCCGGCGATCACCACGGTGTCGGTCGGGACCCCCGCCTGCCTGGCGAGCAGCGTGAGCAGCGCCTCGTGCTCCACCTGCCGCAGACGAGCGAACCCCACCGGTGAGCCCGGCCGGCGCAGCCAGATCGTGCGCTGGATCGTCGAGAGCATCGCCGCGTCGTGCGCGTCGCGGCCGTACACCTTGACGATCAGCTCTCCACCGTCGGGCGCCGTGGCGGCCACCGCGAACTGGCCGGCCGGCTGGCGGGCGGCAACTCCGAGCGTGGCCGTCGGAACGCGCAGGTCGGCGAGCGCGTATCGCACGTCGTCGAGGCTCGGCCGTCCGGCGCTCGACCCGACGACGAGGTGCACGGCCGCAGCGGCCGCCGCCGCGATCAACACTCCGGCGACGACTCCGGTGACCGTGCTGGAGCCGATCGCGACGGTCGCCAGCGATCCGCCGGCGAGCAGCCAGCGGCCCACCCGGCGAGCGGGTCGCACCAGGTGGGGCGAGGCCGTGATCAACGCGGCGCCGGGAATGGCCAGGCGTCCGGCCGGGAACACCGGGGGCGGCGTCCCGCGGCCGATCAGGTCGACTGCCGGCCAGTCGCCCGACACGAGACGCCCGATGACGAGCCAGATGATGACGCTGAGCGCGGCGGCCGCGAGCATGTCGCGGGCGATCGAGCCGCGTCCGCGGAACGTCGCTGCGGCGAGGAGGACCGCCGCCCAGACGAGCGGCAGGTCGGCCAGCACCTGGCAGGTGCCCTGCAGTGCGCTCGGGAGCGCGAGCAGGAGGTCGGCGACGACCTCGAAGTAGCCGGGGTCCGGCTCGGCCAGCACCGCGGCCGCGATCAAGCCGACGAGCGACGCCCCGAGCAGGATGACGTCGGTTGCACGACGGGCTCTCGGCTGATCACGGTCGTGGGCGAACAGCCGCACGCCACGGCGTACGAAGTCGGTGACGTCGGCGGCCGTCCTCCCCGTCGCGCGCGTGTCGGCCATGGCGCTGAGTTTGCCCGCGTCAGTGGCGCGGAATGCGGATCACCAGCACCGGGACCTCGGCCCGGTCGGTCACAGCCTCGCTCACCGAAGGCGACATCAGCCGCGAGAAGAACCCGCGATCGTGGTCGCCCACCGCGATCGCGTCGACCTCGAACTCCTTCGACGCGGCCAGAATCGCATCCGGTTCGAGACCGATCTCACCGACGGCGACCGCATGGTCGAGGTGCGCTTCGTCCGCTGCTTCGCGGGCGGTCGCGGTCGCGACGTCGGCTTCGGACTGCAGCGAGTCTTCGTCGTCGCCGTAGGCCACACGCAGGTCGCCGGCCGGCACCATGGCCGACATCCCGACGCCGATCGTGGTGGCCGCGATCATCATCGGATCGCGCCGGACGTTGATCAGCACGTATTCGGCGTCGTCGCCGAACAGCGTGTGGGTCTGGTTCACGACGAGCTTGTCGGACGAGGTTCCGTCGACGGCGATGAGCACACGGGTCATGCGGCCAACCGTATCCGTCAGGACGTCATGCCGTTGAGGCCGACCAGGCCGCGGGCCAGCTCGATCTCACCCATGTGCCGCAGGCCGTGCTGGTAGATCCAGCATTCGGTCGCGTCGAGCAGCGTGATGCCCTCGGGGCCGGCCACCCTCGCGCTGTACGTGCTGGCGATCTGCGGCGGGAACGGGCGCGGCACGACGAGGCGGGTGAGCTCGTCGGGGTCGAGCTCGGCGAGCCAGGCCTCGGTGCGGGCGAACACGGCGTTCATGTACTCCTGGAACGCCGTGTAGTCGCCGATGCGCTGGTGCTCCATCTCCGCGACCGTCTTGTGCTTGCCGTGGTCGTTGATCGCGGGGTGGACGCGCTCGGCCCACTCGTCGTTCCAGATCGGCGGCGTGCCGGTCATCAACATGAACGACGCGTCGATCATGTTGACGATGTGGAACAGGCTGAACGCGATCGGCAACACGCCTTCGCGCTCGAAGTGGTTGACGTGGTCGATCGTCATCGTCGCGACCGCGTCTTCGTAGAGGGAGTGGAGTGCGCGCATGCGCCGTTGCAGTGAGTCGAGCACGAGTTCGTTCATCGATGGACTCCCGGGTCTGAGCGAAGGATCAGGGGCTGTACTCGTGGCGCTCGGCGGGGTAGACGCCGGCTTCCACGTCGGTGCGGTAGGCGATGGCGGCGTCGAGGAGCACTTGGCCGATGTTGGCGTACTGCTCGACGAACTTCGGGATGCGGCCGCGGGTGAAGCCGGCCCAGTCGCTCCAGACGAGGAGCTGGCCGTCGCAGTTCGGGCCGGCGCCGACCGAGATGGTGGGGATGCCGATCGTCGAGGTGACCTTGCCGGCGACCTCGGAGGGAACCATCTCCAACACGACGGCGAACGCACCGGCCTCCTCGACCGCGATCGCGTCGTCGAGCAGCGCTTGGGCGCCGTCGCCACGGCCTTGGATGATGTGGCCGCCGAGGCCGTGCTCGCTCTGCGGGGTGAAACCGATGTGGGCCATCACCGGGATGCCGGCGCGCACGATGCGCCGGATCTGCTTCGCGCTGCGCACGCCGCCTTCGAGCTTCACCGCGTGGCAGCCCGTCTCCTTCATGAAGCGGATCGCTGTGGCCAATGCGTCGTCGGGCCCGTTCTCGTACGAGCCGAACGGCATGTCGGCGATCACGAACGCTCGCTTGGCGCCGCGTACGACGGCCGCGGTCAAGGGGATGAGCTCGTCGACGGTCACGGGAATGGTGGTGTCGTAGCCGAACACCGTGTTGCCCGCCGAGTCGCCGACGAGGAGGAAGTCGATGCCGGCCTCGTCGAAGATGCTCGCCGACAGGAAGTCGTAACTGGTCAGCCCGGTGATCTTGATCCCGCTCTGCTTGGCGCGCTGGAAGTGCCGCGTGCGTACCCGTTTGAGCCCCGGATCCCCCGATCCCCCACCGTACGGACGTTGCTCGTCGGTCACGAGCCCACCGTAGACCGCGCCGTCGGTTTCGACCTAGCGCGGCCGAGCGGCCGCGGTCGTGACGTATTTGGTGCGGTCGCCGGGGGTGAACGAGCCATCGTCACCGAGCGGGCAGCACACGAACAGCGCCCAGTCGCGTGGGGCGAGCTCGACCTCGATCGAGGTGCCGACGATCGCATCCCCTCGACGCCAGTCGTGGATGCCGTGCGCGTCGGTGAGGCCCAGTTCGGCGAAGTCGACACGATCGGTGATCGTGCGGTGCTCGGTCGCCGTGTTGATCGCCACGACGTAGGTCCAGGTGCGACCCTCGATCGTGGTCGACGTCGTCGCCCACGCCAGTCGCTCACCGCGCGCCGGTGAGCCGAACAGGCAGTCGTCGATCAGGCCGATCGGGTGGTCGGGGTGGCGCAGCCGGCCGTCGGCGTCGCACGTGCGCAGCACGACGTCGCGGTCGGTCCGGCCGATGCGGTCGCCGATGCCCGTCGGGCCGGTCGACATCGCCGACAGCAACGCCTCGAGCTCGGCGTGGGCGTCGCCGTCGGTCGGGTCGGAGCGATCGTCGACGCCGGGTGCGGAGAAGAAGCAGTCCTTGAACGGCCGCAGCCCGAGCGGACTCACGAGCCGGTTCACGGTCAGGAACCAGGTCCAGAGCATCGCCGGGTCGTCGGCGAACCGGTAGTCGTCGCACGTGCGCACGGCGATCACACGGTCGAGCCCGACGGCGGCGATCAGGTCGGCGGGCGTCGCCATGCACCACAGCAGATCGATGCCGGTGGCCGCCGCCTGTTCGTTCAGCGATCGTTGCCAGCTCGCGGCCCGTCCGGGCACGGCCCGCAACGCGCGGACACCGAACCAGTACATCAACATCCAGTCCTGTTCGATGCAGGTCGCGCCCCACCGCGCCGCGTCGTCGAACCATCGGCGGAACCAGGCCGGGTCGTGCGGGTGCGCGGCGAGGTCGTCGACCCACCAGGCCGCCGGGTCGACGTCGGGCGCACCCGGCGCGATGTGCCGGGCGTGGAGCACCAGGGGCGGACGTCCGAGCCGGTCGGCGAAGCGCTCGATCGCGTCGAGCTCGCCCGGCCCGGACGATTCGGCGGGGCCGGCGAGCGGGAACGCGTCCGGGCGCGGCTTCCAGTCCCAACACCCGCTCGGCGGCACGTCGTGCGGGTAGCCGAACTCGTCGATCGGTCGGCTGACCTCGTGTCGGTAGAACCACGAGTCGAGCTCGACGGCGCGGACCGGTACGTCGAGGGCCCGCAGCTCCTCCACCTTCTCCGCGACCGACTCGGCGATCGTCCGCCCGGCTTCGGTGCGGTACCAGTACGCCGCGCCGTTGTCGGTCCAGTACGAGAGATGGGACGTCAACGCGTTCGCCGACGCCGGGCGCCGATCGACGCCCGCGGCCACCCGCAGGTCGGCGCCCCAGCGTTCCAGCACATCGGCGGGCCGGGCGCCCCGGTACACGCCGAGTTCGGTGGACAAGCCGGCCGGGATCTCGTCGAGATCGCCGTGCCAGCCCCAGCGCAACGTGCCGTCGAGCTCGGTGATGATCTGCTCGTGCGGGTTCGAGACGGGGGCGAGCAGCACGCACTCGCCGGCCGTCGCCGAGCGGACGAGCAGCGGCAGCATCGCCCGCGGCGCGTGGAGGTTGGGCGCCGGGTTGAACTCGAAGTCGAGCTGGGGCCCGGCGACCACCGGCAGCGCGAACTGGGTGAACGCGAACCCGAGGAACTCGACGTCGGCCGGCAGCGACGGCGGGTCGATGGCGATCGACGCGACCGGATTCGTGAACCATCCGGTCGACACTCCCGCCAGCGCGGTCTCGGCCACCAGCACCACCCGCTCGGCGCCCATCCGATCCTCGTGGAAATCCACTCGGACGCCGTGCGGTAGGTCGGCCGGCGCGAACTCGATCATGGTTCGGCGAGGGGGAAACCGGACATGAAGACGTCGAGGTTGGCGAAGACGGCGTCGAGCGCCGCCGGGTCGCCGTCGACGGCGATGGCGCCGGACTCGATCAGCTCGGCGAACGTCGAATCGGTCGTGGCGACCGCGATCAACTCCTCGCGCCGGAGGCGCACCGTGACATCGGCCTGCGCGCCGGCCGGTCCCTCCGGACCGCCGGGCAGGCCGCGCCGGTAGTGGAGCGCACGGTGGGCGAGGCCGAGCGTCCACTGCTCGCCGACGTCGGTGAGCTCGATGCCGATGGTGGCGGTGAGGCCACCGACGTCCTCCGAGCGCACCCGCACGGCGAGGCTGTCGAACAGCTGGGGCATCGTGACCGCGGCGAGGTAGCCGCCGTGCGTGTTGGGCCGCGGCGGCATCGTTCCGTTGCGCAGCTCGTGGGCGCCGGTCAGGTAGGCGTTGCGGAACGTCGCCGACTCGCTCTGGTAGCCGAGCTGCTCCAGTGCGTCGGCCTGCAGGTCGCGGGCGGTGGTGTTGGCCGGGTCGGCGAACACGAGGTGGTTCACGACCTCGACGACCCACCGGTAGTCGCCGGCGTCGAACGACGCCTGGGCATGGGCGAGCAGCGCGTCGGGCCCACCGGCGAGGGCGACGTACCGCTCCCCCGCCGCACCCGGTGGGAGTCGCCACAGGTTCGACGGGTTGCCGTCGTACCAGCTCAGATAGCGCTGGAACACGGCCTTCACGTTGTGTGCGAGGTGCCCGTAGTAGCCCGTGGTGTGCGACTCGCTGCGGAACTCCGGCGGGAGCTCGAGGTGCTCGGCGATCTCGACGGCGTTCTCGCCGTGGTTGGCGAAGCGCATCGTCTGGTCGTGCACCCAGCGGTAGAGGTCGCGCTGGAGGGCGAGGAACTGGCGGACGTCGTCTCCGCCCCAGCGGGGCCAGTGGTGCGACGCGAACGACAGCCGCGCCACTGCGCCGAACGTGTCGAGCGCCTCACCGATGTACTTCGACCAGCTGAGCGCGTCGCGGACCTGGGCGCCGCGGATGGGCACGAGGTTGTGCAGGTTGTGCGTGCAGTTCTCCGCCATGCAGAGCCAGCCGCGATCGGGGAAGAAGAAGTTCATCTCCGCGGGCGCCTCGGTGTTCGGCGTCATCTGGAACACGATGCGCACGCCGTCGACGACGAGCTCCTCCCCCGTGAACGTGATGCTCTCGGTCGGTGCGATCAGCCCGGGCGCGCTGAACGGCAATGCCTTGCCCAACCCGCAGTCGACGTGTTGGCGCGGGCCCGCCGGCAGCAACGGGCCGAACTGGTACACCGCGCGGCGGCTCATGGCGTTGCCCGCGATCACGTTCTCGCCGACCACCTCGTCCATGAACCCGTCGGGAGCGATGATCCGGCACCGCCCTGCCTCGACGTCGTCGACGGTCGTGACGCCGAGAACACCACCGAAGTGGTCGGTGTGGGAGTGCGTGTAGATCACCGCCACGACGGGGCGTTCGCCGAGATGCTCGTTGGCCAGGGCGAGGCAGGCCCGCGCCGTGGCCTCGACCGTCAAAGGATCGATGATCACCCAACCGGTGTCGCCGGCGATGAACGTGATGTTCGAGATGTCGTAGCCCCGCGCCTGCCAGAGGCCATCGTCGATCTCGAACAGCCCGTGGAGGTTGTTGAGCTGGGCCTGCCGCCACAGGCTCGGGTTGACCGTCGGGGGGTTGTCCGAACCCTGCTCGATGAAGTCGTAGCGCGTGCAGTCCCACGCCGGGCCGAAGCTCCCCTCGATCACCCCGGTGAGATGCTGGGCGACCAGCCCGCGGCTGGCGCGGTCGAAGTCGGCCGGGTCGAACCCGAGCTGGCGAGGCGCGTTCGCCGACGTCGTGTGGGAGGTGGCGTCCTTCGGCAGTCCAGGCATGGAACAAGTCTTGCCCGCGCCGAGCGCCGGGTCAGTGGTCGGAGCCCGCGGGTGTCTCGGTGGCGTCGTCGGCCCGATCGGATGCGCCTTCGACGACGTCGAGCCAGACGGACTTCACGGCTCCGAGCAGTGGCGTGGCCACGAGCGCACCCGGCACTCCGGCGGCCGCGCCGCCGATCAGGGCGGCGAGCATCGTGGACGGTGGCGTGAGGTGCACGGCGCGGCCGATCACGGTCGGCTGGATCACGTGGTTCTCCAGTTGCTGGTAACCGAGGAACACCGCGAGCGCGATGACGCCGGTCAGCGGCCCCTGGCTGAACGCGAGCACCACGAAGAACGATCCGCCGAGCAGCCCGCCGATCTGCGGGATGAGGTTCGTGATCGCGGCCCAGATGCCGGCGAGCGGCGCGAGCGGCACACCGAGGAGCAGCCCGACCGTCATGACCACCGCGCCGTTCAACAGGGCGACGGTGAGCGAGCCGGCGAAGTACCGCGCCACCGACCGGTACACGATGCGCCCGACGTCATCGGCGCGTTCGCGGCGGCTCGGCGGCACCAGCCGTCGCGCCCGGTGCACGATGGCGTCGCCGTCGAGGAGCACCGCCACGGTGGTGACCAGCACGAGCACCGTCGCGGCGATGCCGCCGAGCAGGCGGGACGCCAGGTCGCTGATCGAATCGGTGTCGAAGCGGCTCGGCAGGTCCTCGACGAACTGGTCGACCTTGCCGACCGCGTCCCACTGCTCGAGGCGGTCGCCGATCACGGGCCAGCTGTAGAACTGCTCGATCGTGGTGGGGATGTCGTCGGCAAACGTGCTCGCCTGCTCGACCGCCCGCGGCCCGAGCAGGAACACGACGCCAGCGAACACGACCGTCAGCGCCACGGCGACGACGAGGGTGGCGATCGCCCGGCTGCAGCGCAGGTGACGCCGGACCACTCCGACCACCGGGTCGAGCGCGAGGCCGAACAACACTCCGAGGAACAGCGGCGTCAGCACGTTCTCCGAGGTGCGTACCAGCGCGAGGACCGCCATCGCCAGCAGCACGCCGGCCGCGACGAGCACGGTCGTCACCGCGTCGACACGTACGAACCCGGGCGGCACGGTCGCATCTCGGCGCTCCGTCACGGCGCGGTACAGTACCGCCGATGGCCGACCCGGTCGTGAGCGAGTCGTTCCGGCCGCCGTGGCGAGTGATGCTGGCGTCGACCGCGGTCGTCGTGCTCGTCGTCGTCGTCCGCAACGTCGTCGTGTCGGCGGCGGGTGTCCTCGCCTGGGCGCTGGCGTCGCTCGTCGCCGCCGTCCTGCTCAGCCCACTCGTGGCCGGCCTGGCGCGCTGGATCCCGCGGGCCGTCGCGCTGATCGTCGTGTTCGTCGCGGTCGGCGCCATCGGGCTCGGCGCGCGGTCGCTGTACGTGACCCAACTCCAGGACCAGGTCGACTACCTCGCCGACCGTGCGCCGAGCATCGCCACCGGCATCGAGGCGCGGGAGGACCAGATCGGCAACGCCGCTCGACGGATCGAGTTGGTCGATCGCGTGGGCGAGCTCACCGAGCGGCTGCAGGAGAACCTCGGCACACCGAGCGAGGCGCTCGTCGATGCTGCCCGGTCCGCGCCGGCCTATCTCGTGTGCTTCATCCTGACGATCTTCTTCATGCTCTACGGCCCACGCATCGTCTCGGCCGCCCTCGACCGGGTGCCCGCTGACCGGCGCGACACGACGGCGGCCGCGTTCCGCGGCGCGGCGCGATCCACCCAGGTGCAAGTCGGTGGGGCGGCCGTCGGCGCGGTGGTGATCGGGCTCGCCACGTGGCTCGCGGCCTGGCTCCTCGGCGTGCCTTCCGTGGGCCTGTTCGCCCTGTTCGCGGCCGCATTGTCCGTCGTGCCGTACGTGGGGATCCTGGTCGGTTGGCTCCCGCTGCTCGTCGTCGGGGTGGGGGTGGCACCGGCGTGGCACGTGGCGCTCGCGGCCGCGGCCGCGCTCGGTCTGCAGGCCCTCGAGGCGACCCGGTGGCGCCCGGCGGTCGACCGGCGCTCGCTGTACGTCGGGCCGGCACTCCCGATCGTCGGCGCGGTGCTCGGCTACGCGTTGTACGGCGTCGGCGGCGTCATCGTGACGGTGACGGTGTTGATCTTCGCGCTGGCGGTGGCCGACGAGGTGGCCTCCGACGACACCGACGGTGATGGCGACGTCGATCGCGACGACGTCATCCCGACCCCCATCGACGACTACGTCGAGCCCGAGGAAACCGCCACCGTCGACACGTGACGCTGCCACAGCCGCCTCTCTGTGTCAGCCAACAGTGCGGGTTCCGTACTGTTGGCTGACACAGAAGCCCTGCGGGGGATGATTGTCGAGGATCGTTGCGCGACGCGTCGCTAGCGTGCCCGCGTGAGTGGAGCCCGCGACGTCCTGCGATACCGCGCGGTCCGGTACTACCTGGTCTCCACCGCGTTCGCGGCGATCGGCCTGAACATCCTCGTCACCGTCCTGTTCAAGCAGGTGTTCGACATCTCGGGCCGAGAGCTCGACATCGGCTTCATCGGGCTCGCCCAGTTCGTCCCCGCGGTGCTGCTGATGCTCGTGAGCGGTTGGGTGGCCGACCGGTTCGACCGCCGCCGGGTGACCGCGTTGTTCCTGATGGGACGAGTGGCCTGTGCAGTGGCGCTCGTCGTGTACTCGCAGGTGGAGCCGGGCAGCATGTGGCCGCTGTTCGCGATCGCCTTCGTGTTCGGCGCCGTCGATGCGATGATCGCACCGGCGCGCCGGGCGATGGCCCCACTGATCGTGTCGCATGAGGACTTCCCCCACGTGGTGGCACTGTGGACGGCCACGTTCACCGGTTCGGCGATCATCGGGCCGATCCTGGGCGGATTCCTGTACAGCCTGGGCCCGTCGACCGCCTACATCGTTGCCGGCGCGTTCGAGCTCGCCGCCATCCCGCCGATCCTGCTCGTCGCGTTCGCCCGCCAGCAGGAGCGGCTGACCGACCGGCCGACCCTGTCCAAGGCGCTGGAGGGCTTGCACTTCGTCGGCCGCACCCCGGTCGTGCTGGCCACGATCTCGCTCGACCTGTTCGCGGTGCTGTTCGGCGGAGCGGTCGCGCTCATCCCGGCCGTCGCGAGCGACCGGCTGCACGTCGGCGACATCGCCTACGGCTGGCTGCGGGCGGCGCCGGGGATCGGTGCGGCGGCGATGGCCATCTGGCTCGCGACACGACCCATTCGGCGGCGCGTCGGGCCGACGCTGCTCGTCGTGGTCGCCATCTTCGGCGCGGGGACGATGGTGTTCGGCATCACGTCGAACTACGCCGTCGCGTTCGTCGCGTTGGTCGTCATCTCGGCGGCGGACATGATCTCGATGTTCATCCGCAGCTCGATCGTCCCGCTCGTCACGCCGAACGACCAGCTCGGCCGCGTGAGCGCGGTCGAAGGCGTGTTCATCGGCGCGTCGAACGAGTTGGGCGCGTTCGAGAGCGGGGTGACGTCGGCCGCGTTCGGCCTCCCGGTGGCGATCGCCGGTGGTGGGTTGATGACGATGCTGATCGCGGGCACGTTCGCGATCGTGTTCCCGTCGCTCCGCCAGATCGACACCTTCGAAGAGCTCCGCCCGATCGAGTAGCACCGATCCGGCGCGGCCGGCAGGCGTCACGGTCGAACTTGCGCAGATCCTCTCTCCACCGATGACAGTGAGCTCACTCGAACACGACGGCAAGTTCAGCTTCGTCGGCACCGAGTAGCGGCGACCAACTACCGTCGCCGATGTGACCAGCGAGTCGATCGGAGTCTTGACCCCGAGCCCGACCAACGGTCAACGCACCACGTCCGAGCTCGGGATGTTCCTGTTCCTCGCGTCCGACATCATGCTGTTCGCGCCGTTCTTCGCGGCGTACTTCCTGTTGCGTTCGACGTCGGACGCGTGGCCTCCCGACGGCGTCGAGCTCGACACGCCCCGGGCCGCGCTCGCCACCCTCGTGCTGGTGTCGTCGTCGTTCACGCTGATCGTCGCCGATCGCGCCCTCGAGCACGCACAGCGCACGAAGACGTTGCGCTGGATACTCCTCACGATCGTGCTCGGCGCCGCGTTCTTGACCAACCAGATCGCGGAGTACGTGACGCTCGACTTCCGGCCGGGCGACCATGCCTACGGATCGATCTACTGGGCGATCACGATGCTGCACAGCGCGCACGTGACCGCTGGGCTCGTCGCGTTGGCCGCGCTGTACGTGCGCGTCGCGCGCGCCGATCCCCTCGCCTCGATCAACGCGTGGGCCAAGGGGGTGTCGCTCTTCTGGCATCTCGTCGACGTCATCTGGGTGGCGGTGTTCCTCACGATCTGGGTGATGCGATGATCACCCGCCTGCGCGAAGGCGGCTGGTCCTCCGCTCGCTTCGCGCTCCCCGTGGTCGCCAGCGCCGCGCTGGGCGTCGTGCTGCTGGCCTCGCCGACCGCGGTCGAGGGTGACAGCGACGGCACGGCACCACCGGCCAGGCCGGCCTCGGTCGCCTACGGCGCCGAGCTGTTCGCGGTGCAGTGCGCGGGCTGCCACGGCAGCGACGGCGCAGGGGTCGACGGACGTGGGCCGACGCTGCTCGTCGAGGGCGAGGCGGCCGCCGACTTCGTGTTGCGCACCGGCCGTATGCCGCTCGCCGATCCCGACGCCCAGGCCCGACGCGGCCCCGTGCGGTACTCGGAGGAGGAGATCCGGTCGCTCGTGATGTTCGTCGGATCGATCGGCTCCGGCCCGAACACCCCGGTCACCGACGTCGAGGCCGGCGACGTCGCCAACGGCGGCCAGCTCTTCCGGCTCAACTGCGCGGCGTGCCACGTGGCGTCGGGCGCCGGCGCCCCGATCGGCAAGGGCCGCGAGGCGCCGAACCTCTCCAAGTCGACACCCGAGCAGGTGGGCCAGGCCATCGTCGTCGGTCCCGGGGCGATGCCGGTGTTCGAGACGTTCACCCCCGAGGAGATCAACGACGTCGCCACCTACGTCGAGACGCTCAACGAGGAGAACACGACCGGACCGTCGAAGTTCGGCGGGGCCGGCCCGGTGGCCGAGGGTCTCGCGGCGTGGCTGCTCGGGCTGATCCCGCTCGTGGCGCTGACGCGTTGGATCGGGCGGCCCCGCGAAGGCGCCGACCGTGGAACGGCGGGCCAGGGAACAGCGGGGCCCGCATGAGCGAAGTGGCTGGAACCGCGCGGCCGGTGAACCGGCGGGCCTACCGGGCCGCACTCGTCTCGTTCGTCGTCGCCCCGATCGGCGGGGTGCTCGCCGCCTGGGGCTACTGGTCGGGAAGCACCGAGAGCATGCTCGGCATCGGGCTGGCGTTGTGTCTCGGCGGCATCGGGTTCGGGCTCGTGTCGTGGGCCAAGTACCTCGACCTCGACGAGGAGGTGGTGCAGGAGCGTCACCGGATGCGCACCACCCAGGAAGAGCGCGACGACTTCCACGACGAGGTCGAGATGACCGCCCAGACGCTCGGCCGCCGCGGGCTGCTCGTGGCGCTGTTCGCCGGATCGATCGCCAGCCTGGTCGTCGGGTTCGTCGGCCCGATCGGATCGCTCGGGCCGAAGCCTCGGGGGGAACGGGCCCGCACGAGTTGGGCGCCCGGCCGACGGTTGGTCACCAGTAACGGTGAACCGATCCTGGCCAGCGCCGACCGTCTCGATCAGCTGGCGACCGTGTTCCCGGAAGGGTTCGTCGGCGTCGACGACTCGCAGGTGATCGTCCTGCGCGTGGCGCCCGACCAACTGACCGACCGCACGGTCGAGGCCGGTGCGCTCGACGGGTGGGTCGCGTACTCGAAGATCTGCACCCACGCCGGCTGCTCGGTCGGCCTGCTCGGGGTCGACAACCGTGAACCCCTCGTCGTGCGCGAGCTCGTGTGCCCGTGCCACCAGTCGTCGTTCGACCCGCTCGACGGGGCCAAGCCGGTCGGCGGGCCGGCACCGCGCTCGCTGCCGCAGCTCCCGCTCGCGGTCGACGAGGACGGCTACCTCGTCGCCGCTGCCGCGTTCGCCGGACCGGTCGGACCGATCGCGTGGGACGAGACATGAGC